>JBQGCR010000635.1:0-2850 GCA_052038585.1 Kineosporiaceae bacterium | reverse complement strand
CTGTGCTTCGAGGGCGCCCAGGGCAGCACGCAGCAGTGCCGGGTCACCGGCTCCGGCTCGGCGCGCCTCACCGCCGCGGCGCAGGGCCTCCAGCCGAACCAGGGGATGACGCTCGTCGTCGGCTTCCCGCCGGGCACCTTCTCCACGACGGCCCCGATCCTCGAGGAGATCTGGTCGCCCGCACGGGCCTTCGCCCTGAACGCCGGCACCGGCGCGGGGGCGCTGGGCATCCTCGCCCTGCTCGGCGGCGGCGCCGTCGCGCTCGTCGCCCGCAAGGGCCGCGACGAGCGCTACCTCGGCGTCACGCCCGGCCTCGAGCCGGGCCTGGGGCAGGAGGTGCGCACCGAGCGCGTCGGGATGCGCAAGGACCCCGTCGCCGTGCAGTTCACGCCGCCGCAGGGCCTGCGGCCCGGGCAGATCGGCACCCTCGTCGACGAGCAGGCCAACGTCGTCGACGTCACCGCGACGATCGTCGACCTCGCGGTGCGCGGGCGGCTGCGCATCGAGGAGGTCGAGAAGGACGGCTGGTTCTCCGCGGGGGACTGGCGGCTCGTCCGGCTCCCCGAGCCGGCCGGCGACCAGCTCCTGCCGTACGAGCAGGCTCTGCACGACGCGCTCTTCGAGCGCGGTGACGTCGTCCTGCTGTCCGACCTCAAGCAGACCTTCCGCTCGGACCTGCAGCGCGTGCAGAACCTGCTCTACGACGACGTGACGCAGCGGCACTGGTTCCGCGGCAACCCGCAGTCGGTGCGGACCCGGTGGACGGTGCTCGGCGTCCTCGCCGTCGTCGCCGGCATCGGGCTCACGGTGCTGCTCGCCGCGACGACGCACCTCGGGCTGCTCGGCGTCGCCGTCCTCGTCTCGGGCATCGTCCTCGTCCTGCTCGCGAGCCGGATGCCGGCGCGCACCGCGAAGGGGACGGCGGTCCTCGCCCAGGCCCGCGGCTTCCGGCTCTACCTCGAGACCGCGGAGGCCGAGCAGATCCGGTTCTCCGAGCAGCAGGACGAGTTCACCCGGTACCTGCCGTACGCCGTCGTCTTCGGCTGCGCCGACCGGTGGGCCAAGGTCTTCGCGGCGCTGGCGGCCTCGGGCGCCGTCGCCGCCGCACCCCTGTGGTACGTGCCGTACGGCGGGACGTGGGACGTCGGCGGCTTCGGCCGCACCATGGACTCCTTCGCGCAGACCGCGGCCGGCGCGCTCTCGGCGCCCACGCCGTCCTCCTCCGGGTCGTCGGGCTTCGGCGGCGGGGGGTTCTCCGGCGGCGGGATGGGCGGCGGGGGCGGCGGCTCCTGGTAGTGCGCCCGCGGCTGCCCGACCTCACCGACGGCGTCGTCCGGCTGCGCCGCTGGCGCTACGAGGACCTCGGGTGCGTCCGCGCGGCGAGCGAGGACCCGGTCATCCCCGAGGGGACGTCGGTGCCGCCGGTGTGGTCGCAGGCCGCCGGTCGCGAGTGGGTCGCCCGCCAGCGCGGGCACGAGGAGAGCGGGCGCGGCTGGTCGCGCGCCGTCGTCCGGGCCGCTGACGGCGCCGCCGTCGGCTGCGTCGTCCTGCTCGACCGGCGCCAGCCCGGCGTCGCCGGGCTGGGGTTCTGGACCCTCGCCGCGCAGCGCGGCCACGGCGTCGCCCCGCGGGCCGCCGGCCTCGTCACCCGCTGGGCGCTGACCCTCGGCGGGATGGAGCGCGTCGAGGCCTGGGTGGAGCCCGGCAACGCCGCGGCCCTGGCGGTGCTGCGCCGCTGCGGCTTCGTCGAGGAGGGCCGCCTGCGCTCGTTCCTCGTCCTGCCGACCAGGCGGTCCGACGCCCTCGTCCTGTCGAAAGTGCGGGCCGACCTCGCACCGGTGCGCTAGTCTCGCAGCGGATCACGAAGCACGGCCACAAGCCCTCCGGCAGGCCGTCTGGCAACCGGCGCTCCTCGCCCGGTGCCCCCGGAGGAAGATCCGCCGCGCACCACGGTGGGCGCGGAAGCGACGAGGAGGCCTGTCATGTCCATGGATCCCGAGATCCGGCGCGCCCACGCGGCACGCGTGCCGTACAGCATCCCCGGCGTCACGGGGGACCCCGACAGCCGGCACCTCCGGTGGCCGCCGACGGCCGACGTCGACACCTCCTACGCGACGCAGGTGCACTGGCGCCGCGAGGGCTGGACGCGGTGGGCGCTCCGCCTCGGGGCCGACGACGGGGCGCGGCCGGACGCCCCCGTCACCGACGCGGCGCGCTGGATCGTCACCGCGTGGAACGCCGTGGGGCGGGAGTGCCTGGTGGTCGAGAACGCGAGGGCGCAGGACCGGTTGCGCGAGAGGGTGTCCGACCTCGGCGGCCGGGTCGTGGACGTGCTCGTGACGACGCCGCCGGACCGTTCGTGGGTGGAGGAGTCGCTGCTCGTCGAGGGGCTGGGCGGGGAGGACGTCGCCCGGTCCGTCGGCCGGGAGTCCGGTCAGGCGGCGGTCACGGCGGTCCTGCCCGACCGCCTCGTCGTCGTGCCCACCGGGCTCGTCGACGCAGTGCGCAGGCACGGCGGCCGGCGCGAGGAGGTGGCGCTCCCGGTGACGTGCCCGATGCGGTCGGACGACGTGCCGGGGGAGCGGTGCGTCATGCACGGCGGTCCCTGGGGTTCGTCGGCGATCCATGCGGCCCTCTGGTGGAAGGTGCACCGCGCACTGCTGCTGCGGTTGGGCTGCGGACCCTGCGACGACGGCCGGGGCCCCACGCTCGGGCCGCTCGGCCGCAGCTACGGGGCGATCCCGCTGTCGGGGCTGGTGCTCGCCAGCCGGTGGGGCGGTTACGCCTGGCGCTGAGGCGTTCTCCGGCCGGCGGGGCGGGACGCCCGAACAGCCAGCCCTGGGCCCGGTC
>JBQGCR010000634.1:0-2817 GCA_052038585.1 Kineosporiaceae bacterium | reverse complement strand
ACGACGGGGGCGTACTTGCGCCGGGCCTCGTGGAGGATCTCGAAGGCGGCCCGCAGGCCGTCGCCGGCGTCGGCGCCGCCCTCGACGACCTTCGCGTCGATCGTCAGCGGGTCGCTCGACATGACCTCGTGGAGCTGGGTGAAGCGGTCCACGCCGCGGCAGTCGTCCTCGGTGACGACGCCGACGGGCGCGCCGGAGGCGTCGACGACGACGACGGCGCCGTGCGCGCGCTTGGGCATGAGGTGCAGGGCGTCGAGCACCGTCTCGTCCGGGCGCAGCGTCAGCGCCGTCTCCAGGACCGGGTGGGCGGCCTTGACCTGGCGGACGACCTCGGCGACGACGTCGCCGGGGATGTCCTGCGGCAGGACCGCGAGGCCGCCGCGACGGGCGACCGTCTCGGCCATGCGCTTGCCGGAGACGGCCGTCATGTTCGCGACGACGAGCGGCACGGTCGTGCCGCTGCCGTCGTCCGGCGTGAGGTCGGCGTCGAGCCGCGACGTCACCGCCGAGCGGTTCGGCACGAGGAAGACGTCGGAGTAGGTCAGGTCGTACGGCGCGGAGCCCGCGTCGAGGAAGCGCACCCGGGGAGTTTGTCACGACGCGGCGACCCCCGGCGAACCCGCGAGGCCCCCGCCGGGGACCGCGGGAGTAGCGTCCGGTGGGGAGGTCCCGCCCATGAGCACCGCACCAGCCACCGACGGCACCGTCGTCGTCGACCGGCTCTCCAAGTCCTTCGGCGCCGTCCGCGCCGTCGACGACCTGTCCTTCACCGTCGCCCCCGGCGTGGTCACCGGGTTCCTCGGGCCCAACGGGGCCGGGAAGACGACGACGCTGCGCATGCTGCTCGGCCTCGTCCGGCCGACGTCCGGCAACGCGACCGTCGGCGGCGTCCCCTACGCCCGGCTCGCCGAGCCGCTGCGCACGGTCGGCGCGTCCCTCGAGGCGACCGGCTTCCACGCCGGCCGCACCGCCCGCGACCACCACCGGGTGCTCGCGACGGCCGCCGGGCTCCCGGCCGACCGGCCGGGCGCGGTGCTCGACCAGGTCGGGCTCGCCGACGCCGCGGACCGCCGGGTCGGCGGCTTCAGCCTCGGGATGCGGCAGCGGCTCGCGCTCGCCGCCGCCCTGCTCGGCGACCCGCCGGTGCGCGTCCACGACGAGCCGGCCAACGGGCTCGACCCGCAGGGCATCGCGTGGCAGCGCGGCATCCTGCGCCACCTCGCCGGGCAGGGCCGCACGGTCCTCGTGTCGAGCCACGTGCTCACCGAGGTGCAGCAGACGGTGGACGACGTCGTCGTCGTCGCCCGGGGCCGGCTCGTCCGGCAGGCGCCGCTCGCCACCCTCGAGGGGCCGCCGACCGTCCTCGTGCGCACGCCCGACCCCGCCGGGCTGCGCGCAGCCCTCGACCGGGCCGGCCTCCCGGCGCAGGACGGGCCGGACGGCGCCCTGCACGTCCCCGGCGCGACGACGGCGCAGGTCGGCGAGGCCGCCCACGCGGCGGGCGTCGTCCTCCACGAGCTCGCCGCCCGGCCCAGCGACCTGGAGTCGGTGTTCCTCGCCCTCACCTCGGGCGACCCGCAGGACCCCGCGGCGGTGGCGTCGTGAGCCGCCTCGTCCGCGCCGAGCTGCTCAAGCTGCGCACGACGCGCACCTGGTGGGGCCTGCTCCTCGGCGTCGCCCTCGCGTCGGCCGCGTTCGTCGGGGTCCAGGCGGCGGTCGCCCTCCTCGGCGCCAACGGCGCCGGCGGCGCCGCGCCGGGGGTCGACGAGCCCGGCGTGGCCCGGGGGATCTACACCGGCGGGGTCGGGGCGGCGTACCTCTTCTCGCTCGCGCTCGGCGTCATCGCGAGCGCCGGCGAGTTCCGGCACCAGACGATCACCTCGACGCTGCTCGCCGTGCCCGACCGGGTCCGGGTCGTCCTCGCCAAGGCCGTCGCGGTGCTCGCCTTCGGCGTGCTCTACGGCGTCGCGGCGGTCGTCGTCGGCGTCGTCGTCGGCGTCCCCCTCGTCGCGGCCGGCGGCGGGCCGGTCCGGCTCGGCGCGGACGGCGTCCCGCGAGCACTCGCGCTCTCGGTGCTCGCCGTGGCCCTGTGGTCGCTCGTCGGGCTCGGCGTCGGCACGCTCGTGCGCAACCAGGTCGTCGCGCTGCTCGTCACCGTAGGCGTCGCGTGGATCGCCGAGCCGCTGCTCGCCCTCGGGCTCAACGCGGCCGGCGCGGGCCGGGTGGCGCAGTTCCTGCCGAGCCAGGCGACGACGGCCGTCGTCACGCCGCCGGGCGACGCCGGCGGGTTCAGCGTCGACTACCTGCCCTGGTGGGCCGGGGCGCTCGTGCTGCTCGGCTACGCCGTCCTCGCCGGCGGCCTCGGCGCCGCCGTGACGCTGCGCCGCGACGTCACCTGACGGCGCCGGGCCGGGCCGCCCGTCGCGCCCGACGCACCGCTCACCGCGGCCCGGTGGTGACTCCCCGCCCCGACCGGCGGACGGGCTCCAGCGCGGCGGGGCGCTTCGGTTAGGGTTGACCATCTCGATGTCGAGCCGCCGTCGATCCTGGAAGAAGGCGAAGACCACCGTGTCGCAGCCCACCTCGCCCGAGCGAAGTGCCGCGTCGTTCGGACCCAACGAGTGGCTGGTGGACGAGCTCTACCAGCAGTACCTCGAGGACAAGAAGGCGGTGGACCCCGCCTGGTGGGACTTCTTCGCCGACTACCAGCCCTCGGAGGGCGGCGGCTTCGCCTCCGCCGCGCCGCGGGACACCAACGGCTCGGCGCCCGCCGAGGCCGCGCCCGCCGCCACGGCCGCCCCGGCCGCCCCGGCCGCT
>JBQGCR010000633.1:0-2594 GCA_052038585.1 Kineosporiaceae bacterium | reverse complement strand
GCGACGGGGTACGACGGCGACGTGCTCGTCGTCCTGTCGCTGCGCGGCGGCTTCGACGGGCTGTCCGCCGTCGTCCCGACGGCCGACCCGAGCTACCGCCTGCTCCGCCCGACGATCGGGCTGCCGCAGTCGACCCTCCTGCCGCTCGACAGCCGCTTCGGCCTGCACCCGGGGCTCGCGCCGCTGTACCCGCTGTGGCAGAACGGGTCCCTCGGCATCGTCCACGCCGTCGGGCAGGCCGACCCGACGCGCTCGCACTTCGAGGCGATGCGCGAGATCGAGCGCGCCGCACCGGGGTCGAGTCTGCGCACGGGCTGGATCGACCGGGCCGTCGGGCTGCGCACCGGGCGGACTCCCTTCGCCGCGACGCAGGTCGGCTCGACAGCGATGCCCATGGCCTTCGCCGGGCCGACGTCCGAGCTGTCCATGGGGAAGCTGGACGACTTCACGCTCTACGGCGCGTGGGACGACGCCGAGCTCGCCCGCTGGCGCACGGCGCTCACCGCGCTGCACGCCGGCGCGCCCGCCGCCGTGGCGGTGCCCGCGGCGACGACGCTGCAGTCCGTCGGGACGGCGGCGACGGCGGCGACCGGGGGCAAGTACACCCCGGCCAACGGCGCGGTCTACCCCAAGGGCGGCCTCGGGACGGCGCTGCGCGACGTCGCCCGCCTCGTGCGGGGCAACGTCGGGCTGCAGGTCGCGTGCGTCGACTTCGGCGACTGGGACATGCACGTCAACCTCGGCGGCCCGGACAGCGGCTGGATGCACGACCACCTCGGCGACCTCGCCTCGGCGCTCGCGGCGTTCACGACCGACCTCGGCCCGCTCATGGCCGGGGTGACGGTCGTGACGATGACCGAGTTCGGCCGCCGCGCGCAGGAGAACGCCTCCGGCGGCGTCGACCACGGGCACGGGACGGCGATGTTCCTCCTCGGCGGCGGCGTCGTCGGCGGCCAGGGGCACGGCCGCTGGCCCCGCCTGGCCCCGTCCCGGCTCGACGCCGGCGACCTCGCCGGGGCGAACGACTACCGCCAGGTGCTCGCCGAGGTGCTCACCAAGCGCTGCCGCCTCGCCGACCCGACGACCGTCTTCCCCGGCCTGCGCGCCGCGCCGTTGGGGGTCGTCCGGGCGCGGCCCTGAGCCGGCCAGCTAGGCGCGCCGGACAGCGACGAGCACGTCGACGCCGTCCCTGCGCGCCCAGCCGACGGCCTCGCACGCGCCCTGCCGGCAGGCGACGGCGGCCAGGGCGGCCGGCGCCGGCAGCGCGGGCAGGGCCTCTCGGGTCCAGGTGCCTCCCCGCTGCCACGTCACGGCGACGGCGGATCCCGCCGTGTCCAGACGCCCCACGACGACGCACGTGCTGCTGCTCGTGCACTCGACACCCCGGAAGCTGAGGCCCGCCAGCGTGTCCGGCAGTGCGGGACCCCACCACCGCACGCCGTTCCAGATCATGACGGCCGGCCTGTTCGTCGGGTTGGGGAACGGCGCGCCGACGGCCATGCAGAAGTCGGGCGTCGCGCAGGAGACGTCGCGGAGGGCGCTGTCGGTGAGGGTCGTCGGCACACCGGGCGTCGCCTGCGGTGACCATGCCGTCCCGTCGAACGCGTAGGCGATGACGACGCTGCGGGACCAGCCGACCGCGTGGCAGCGGTCGGCCGTCGGGCACGACAACCGCTCGATGCCGAAGTCGGCGATCCCCGGGGGCGGCGGGATCTCGCGCAGGGTCCACGTCGTCCCGAGGAGCGCGGCACCGTAGGTCGTGGACCGGCCGTCGTCATCCATCCACAGGCCGATCGCCTCGCAGGCCGTCGCGGACCCGCAGGAGACGGTGTTCAGGGTGGCCCAGGCGGCGCCCGCAGGCATCGGCATCGTCATCTTGACCCAACGGACCCCGTTCCACCGCAGAGCGAGCGGCCTCGAGGGTGAGCCGGTTCTGCCGACGGCGACGCAGCGACCGGCGCTCGGGCACGACACGTCCCGCACGTCCGCCCAGAACGACGTCGTCGGCAGCGTCGACACCCGCCACGCGGTGCCGTCCCACTGCTGCATCCGCATCCACGAGCCACCGCCCACCGCAACGCAGAAGCCGGGACCCGTGCAGTCGACGGACGTCAGGAACGTCGCGCTCTCCGGCTGCGGCATCGGCTGCTCGTCCCAGCCGGCTGCAGTGGTCGCGCCGACTGCCCTCGCCGCACCGCCGAGGAACGACAGGACGAGAACGGCGACGACGACGGCGGCGATCGATCTCACGTCCCGGACTCTGCTCCCGCCTCGATACTCCAGCACAACGCACCTCCGAGCCGCGTTCCGACCACTCGGGTCTACTCCGGCGCGCCGCAGCAGACCGGGGCCAACGTCCTAGGGGAATGCACGACTCACGGTGAGCCGACGACACGAGCATCGGTTCCGGTGCCGGACCGGCTCACTCGCAGGCGACGCCGTCGTCGTCGCGGTCCAGCCCGGCCCGGTACCCCGGCTCGCCCCGCAGGAGCGGGGCGACTCCGGCCGCACGGGCCGCGTCGCAGTTGGCGTAGTAGGCGGCCACCGGCGGCGGTTCCGGTGCGACGGTGCGGGTGCGGCGGGGCGTCGAGCTC
>JBQGCR010000632.1:0-2465 GCA_052038585.1 Kineosporiaceae bacterium | reverse complement strand
GGCCGCACCGGTGTCGCTGAGCACCGCCGACGCCGGCACGCTCGACGGCCTGCCGGGCATCGGGCCGGTCCTCGCCCAGCGGATCGTCGACTGGCGCACCGCGCACGGCCGGTTCTCGAGCGTCGACGAGCTCGCGGAGGTGAGCGGCATCGGCGAGAAGCTGCTCGAGCAGCTGCGGCCGCTGGTCGTGCCGTGACGCAGCCCGGGACGCCCACCGCCGACGCGGGGGACCTGCGGCTGCTCGGCCCGGCGCTCGTCGCCTGGGCGGTGGCCGCCGCGACGCTCGGGCTCGGGTGGGGCGCACGGCTGGTCGTCGTCGGCGTGGGGGTCGCGGCCTGCTTGGTCCTCCACACGTGGGCGCGGGCCGTCCGCCGGCCGGGCGGGCGTGCCGCGGTGTGGCGGTGGCCGGTCACGCTCGCCGTCGTCGTCGTCGCCCTGCTGCAGGTGTCGGCCGTGGCGGCGACGGTCGTGCGCGAGCGGGGTGGCGTGCGCGGGCTCGCGGCCGGGCGCGCGGTCGTGACCGCCGACGTGCTCGTCACCGGCGAGGCGATCCGGGTGGCCGCGCGCGACGGGTCGGCGCGCTTCGTCCGTGCCGGCACCGTGCAGCGGCTGACCGGCCGCGGGCGGACGGTCGCCACGTCGGCGCCCGTCCTCCTCGTCGGGGGCGAGGTGCTGCTCGCGCCGCGCTGGCACGAGACCGTCCGGGTCCGCGGACGGCTCGGGCCGATGGAGCCGGCCGACGACCGGGTCGCCACGCTCGCGGTCTCCGGGCGGCCGGTGTCGCTCGCGCCGCCGGGGGCGGTCGCGCGGGGCGCCGAGCGGCTGCGCACCGGCCTGCGCCACGCCGTCGACGACGCCCCGGCCGACGCGCGGGGCCTGCTGCCCGGCCTCGTCATCGGCGACACGAGCCGCACGCCGCCGGACCTCACCGAGGCGATGCGGGCCACCGGGATGACGCACCTGACCGCCGTCTCCGGAAGCAACGTCGCCGTCGTCACCGGGCTCGTCCTCGGCCTGTGCGCCGTCGTCGGCGTCCCACGGCCCCTGCGGCCGGTGCTCGCGGGGCTGGCCCTCGCGGGGTTCGTCGTCCTCGCCCGCCCGGAGCCGAGCGTCGTGCGCGCGGCCGCGATGGGCGCGATCGGGCTGCTCGGGCTCAGCCGGTCGCGGCGCTCGGCCGGGCTGCCGGTGCTCGCCGGCGCGGTCGTCGTCGTCCTCGTCCTCGACCCGTGGCTCGCGCGCTCGTACGGCTTCGTCCTCTCGACCCTCGCGACGCTCGGGCTGCTCCTCTTCACCCGCCCGTGGGGCGAGGCCGTCGGGCGCCGGCTGCCCCGTCGGCTCGCGCCCCTCGGGCCAGCGCTCGCCGTGCCCGTCGCCGCGCAGGTGATGACGGCCCCGGTCGTCGTGCTGCTCCAGGGGTCGGTGAGCGTCGTCGGCGTGCTCGCCAACCTCCTCGCCGCGCCGCTCGTCCCGCCCGCCACCGTCGCGGGGGTGGCCGCCTCCCTCGTCTCGCTCGTCTGGGCTCGCGGCGCCGAGCTCGTCGCGTGGGTCGGGGTGGTGCCCACGACCGGCATCGCGCGCGTCGCGCGGGTGGCCGCCGAGGTGCCGGGCGGAACGCTGCCCTGGCCCGACGGGCCGCCCGGTGCGCTGCTGCTGGCCGGCCTGCTCCTGCTCGTCGTCCTCACCGGTCGCGCCCTCGTCGCGGGCGTCGCGCGCCGACCGGTGGCCGTGCTCGGCGTGGCGCTGCTCGCGCTCGCCTCCCTCCTCCCGACCCGGCTCGTCACGTGGCCGCCCGAGGGCTGGCGGGTCGTCGTCTGCGACGTCGGGCAGGGCGACGCGGTCGTCCTGCGCAGCGGTCCGGGGCACGGGGTGCTCGTCGACGTCGGGCCCGACCCCGCCCTCGTCGACGGCTGCCTCGACCGGCTCGACGTCACGACCCTCGACGCGATCGTGCTCACGCACTTCCACGCCGACCACGTCGACGGCCTCGCCGGCGCCCTGCGCGGCCGCACGGTGCGGCAGGTGCTCGTCGGCCCGGTCGCCGAGCCCGCGTCGGCCGCCGCGACCGTCCGACGCACCGCGGCCGCGGCCGGCATCCCGGTCGGCGTCCTCCACGCCGGCGACCGGGTCCGGCTCGGGGAGGTCGACGCGGTCGTGTGGAGCCCGTGGCGCCGCATCGCCGAGGGGTCGGTGCCCAACAACGGCAGCGTCGTCCTCGCGGCCCGCACCGGGGACGTCGACGCGCTGCTCCTCGGCGACGTCGAGCGCGAGGCGGCGCACGACCTCCTCCTGCGCCTGCGCCGCGACCCGGCGATGGCGGCGGCCGCCCGCGGGTTCGAGCTCGTCAAGACCCCGCACCACGGCTCGGCCAACCTCGACGAGGGGCTGATGGCCGCCGTCCGCGCGCCCGTCGCGGTCGTCAGCGTCGGCGCCGACAACGACTACGGGCACCCGGCGCCGGCGCACCT
>JBQGCR010000631.1:0-5847 GCA_052038585.1 Kineosporiaceae bacterium | reverse complement strand
GCACGAGGAGCTGGTCGCCGAGCGCGTGGGCGCCGAGCACCGGCACCGGCCGCCGCGCGACGCCCTCCGCGTCGCACCCGGCGTCGGCGAGGGCCTGGAGCTCGCCGCGGACGGCGTCGAGCAGGGCGGCCGCCTCGGGGCCGGAACGGGCGGCCAGGCGCGGTCCGACGACGCGGAGCCGGTCGGCCGTCCGGCCGGCCTCGACGAGCAGGTCCGGGTCCTCGCTCACCGTGCCGCCGCCCGCGACCGCGACCGGGCCCGAGCCGCCTCGACGAGCCCGGCGAACAGGGCCGGGTCCGTGCCGACCTCGGGGTGCCACTGGACGGCGACGACGAAGGGCCGCTGCGGGTCCTCGACCGCCTCGACCGTCCCGTCGGGGGCCCACGCGGTCGCGACGAGCCCGTCCCCGAGCCGGTCGAGCCCCTGGTGGTGGTAGCTCGGCACCGACTCCACCTCGACCCGGCCGAGCAGCCCGGCGAGCCGGCTCGTCGGGTCGACGTGCACCGGGTGCGGCGCGTAGACGCCCGGCTCGGGCGCGTGCCCGGCATGGCCGAGGACGTCGGGCAGGTGCTGGTGGAGCGTCCCCCCGCGGGCGACGTTGAGCAGCTGCATGCCGCGGCAGACGCCGAGCACGGGCAGCCCGGCCTCCACCGCGGTCGACAGCAGCCCGAGCTCCGCCTCGTCCCGCTCCCGGCTCGGCGCCTGGGTGTCCGGACCGGGCTCGGCGCCGTAGTGCACCGGCTCGACGTCCGGCCCGCCGGACAGCAGCAGCGCGTCGAGCCGGGGCAGCGCCGCCTCGACGACGCCCGGCCGCGGCGGCAGGAGCACCGGGACGCCGCCCGCCGCGGCGACCGCGTCGACGTACGCGGCCGGCAGCAGGACGGCGTCGGTGTCCCACACGCCCCAGGCCGCCCGGGTGGCGTAGGCGCTGATCCCGACGACGGGGGAGGCGGCCATCGGCTACAGCGGCGTGACGTAGGCGCCGGTGATGCCGCCGTCGACGAGGAAGTTCGACGCCGTGACGAACGAGGCGTCGTCGCTCGCGAGGAACGCGACGGCCGCGGCGATCTCCTCCGGCTGCGCGAAGCGGCCGACGGGGACGTGCACGAGCCGGCGCTGGGCGCGCTCGGGGTCCTTCGCGAAGAGGTCCATGAGCAGCGGGGTCGCGACCGGCCCGGGGGACAGGGCGTTGACCCGCACGCCCTGCCGGGCGAACTGCACGCCGAGCTCGCGGGTCATCGCGAGCACGCCGCCCTTGGAGGCGGTGTAGGAGATCTGGCTCGTCGCGGCGCCGAGGGTCGCGACGAACGACGCGGTGTTGACGATCGACCCCTTGCCCTGGCGCAGCATGTGCGGCAGGACGGCCTTGCAGCCGAGGTAGACCGACGTGAGGTTGACCTCCTGCACCCGGCGCCAGGCGTCCAGGCCGGTGTCGAGGATCGAGTCGTCGTCCGGCGGGCTGATGCCGGCGTTGTGGAACGCGACGTCGACGTGGCCGTAACGCTCGACGGTCGTCGCGTAGAGGCGCTCGTTGTCCTCGGGGCTCGTGACGTCGACCGCGACGAACGCGCCGCCGAGCTCGTCGGCGAGGGCGGTCCCCGCCTCGGCGTTGACGGCGGCGACGACGACGGTCGCGCCCTCGGAGGCGAGCCGGCGGCACGTGGCGGCGCCGATGCCGCTCGCCGCCCCGGTGACGACCGCGACGCGGTCGGAGAAACGCTGCACGACAGGTCCTTTCGGTTCTCTACGGGTCAGTCGGCCGCGACGAAGACGTTCTTCGTCTCGGTGAAGGAGTCGAGGGCGTCCGGGCCGAGCTCGCGGCCGAGCCCGGACTGCTTGAAGCCGCCGAAGGGCGTCCAGTACCGCACGGAGGAGTGCGAGTTGACCGACAGGTTGCCGGCCTCGACGCCGCGCGCGACGCGCAGCGCCCGGCCGACGTCGCGGGTCCAGATCGAGCCGGAGAGGCCGTACTCGGTGTCGTTGGCCTTGGCGAGCGCGTCGGCCTCGTCGTCGAAGGGCAGCACGGCGACGACGGGGCCGAAGACCTCCTCGCGCCACACCCGGTCGCGCTCGGAGCGGGGCAGGACGACGGTCGGCGGGTACCAGAACCCGGGCCCCTCGGGGGCGCTGCCGCGGAAGGCCACGTCGACCGGCTCCTCGGCGTCCTCGACGAAGGAGCGCACGGTGCCGCGCTGGCGCTGGGAGATCAGCGGGCCCATCTCGGCGTCGTCGTCCCCGGGCGCGGTGACCCGCACGCCCCGCACCGCCGGCTCGAGGAGCTCGAGGAAGCGGTCGTGGACGCTGCGCTGCACGAGGATCCGCGAGCGGGCGCAGCAGTCCTGGCCGGCGTTGTCGAAGACGCCGTACGGCGCGGTGGCCGCGGCCTTCTCCAGGTCGGCGTCGGCGAAGACGATGTTCGCGCTCTTGCCCCCGAGCTCGAGGGTCACCCGCTTGACCTGCGCGGCGCAGCCGGCCATGACGGCCGTGCCGACGCTCGTCGAGCCGGTGAAGACGACCTTGCGGACGAGCGGGTTGTCGACGAAGCGCTGCCCGACGACGGTCCCGCGGCCGGGCAGCACCTGGAGCACGTCCGGCGGCAGGCCCGCCTCGAGGGCGAGCTCGGCGAGCCGCATCGCCGTGAGCGGGGTGTACTCGGCGGGCTTGAGGACGACGGCGTTGCCCGCCGCGAGCGCCGGGGCGAACCCCCAGGCGGCGATCGGCATCGGGAAGTTCCACGGCACGATGACGCCGACGACGCCGAGCGGCTCCTTGAACGTCACGTCGAGCCCGCCCGCGACCGGGATCTGCCGGCCGAAGAGCCGCTCGGGCGCGGCGGCGTAGTAGTGCAGGCAGTCCCGGACGTTGCCGGCCTCCCAGCGCGCGTTGCCGATCGTGTGCCCGGCGCCGCGGACCTCCAGGCGGGCGAGCTCCTCGACGTGGGCGTCGACGACGTCGGCGAACCGGCGCAGGAGCCGCGCCCGGTCGCCCGGAGCGACGTCGCGCCAGGCGGGGGCCGCCGCGGCGGCCCGGGAGATCGCCGCGTCGGCCGCCTCGGCGTCGAGGTGCTCCACGGTGGTGACGACCTGCTCGGTCGCGGGGTCGATGACGTCGTACGTCGTGCTCATGGCGTGCGCGGGATCCGTTCTGCGGGTGGGGGTCAGAGGCGCTCGAAGCCGCGGCGCAGCTCCCAGTCGGTCACGGCCGCCTCGAAGGCGGCGAGCTCGACGTCCGCGGCGTTGACGTAGTGGTCGACGACGTCGTCGCCGAACAGGTCGCGGGCCAGCACCGAGCCGGCGAACAGGTCCCGCGCCTCGCGCAGCGTCGTCGGCACGTGGGCCCGCTCGGCGGTGTAGGCGTTCCCGACGAGCGGGCTCTCCAGCGGCAGCCGGGTCCGGATGCCCCACAGCCCGCCGGCGAGCATCGCCGCCGTCGCGAGGTAGGGGTTGACGTCACCGCCGGGCACCCGGTTCTCCACCCGCAGGCCTGGCCCGTGCCCGACGACCCGCAGCGCGCACGTGCGGTTGTCCTCGCCCCAGGCCACCGTCGTCGGGGCGAAGGAGCCGGGCTGGAACCGCTTGTAGGAGTTGATGTTCGGCGCGTAGAGCAGGGTCAGCTCCCGCAGCGTCGCGAGGACGCCGGCGACGAAGCACTCGAACACCTCGCTGCGCCCCTGGGTGGCGCCCGTCAGCGGGTCGCCGGGCTCGAAGACGATCGCGCCGTCGAGCCCGCGCAGGCTCATGTGGATGTGGCAGGAGTTGCCCTCGCGCTCGTCGACCTTCGCCATGAAGGTCAGCGCCTTGCCGTGCCGGGCGGCGATCTCCTTGGCCGCCGTCTTGTACACGGCGTGGTCGTCCGCGGTGCGCAGCACCTCGGAGAACTTGAAGGCGATCTCCTGCTGGCCGAGGTTGCACTCGCCCTTCGCGGACTCGACGACGAGCCCGGCCCCGTACAACGCGTTGCGGATGTCGCGCAGCACCGGCTCGACCCGGCTCGTGCCGAGGATCGAGTAGTCGATGTTGTAGCGGTTCGACGGCGTCATCTCCCGGTAGCCGCTGTCCCAGGCCTGCTCGTACGTCGTGTCGTAGAGGACGAACTCGAGCTCTGTGCCGGCGAACGCCGCGAACCCCATGTCGGCCGCGGCCTCGACCTGGCGGGCGAGGATCTGGCGCGGCGACTGCGGCACGGGGGAGCCGTCGAGCCACAGGACGTCGCACTGCACCATCGCGGTCGCCGGCAGCCACGGTGCGGCCCGCAGCGTGCGCAGGTCCGGGCGCAGGAGGAAGTCGCCGTACCCGGTCTCCCATGAGCTCATGGCGTAGCCGTCGACGGTGTTCATGTCGACGTCGACGGCGAGCAGGTAGTTGCAGCCCTCCGTGCCGTGGTCGAGGGTCTCGTCGAGGAAGTACTGCGCGTGGACCCGCTTGCCCTGCAGGCGCCCCTGCACGTCGGTGAAGGTGACGAGGACGGTGTCGACGTGGCCGGAGCCGATGTTCTCGCGCAGCGCCGCGAGGGACAGCGGGGCGCTCACCGGGTCGAGGTCGCTCACAGGGGCTCCTTCGCGGGTCGGGTACGGCGGGTCCGGGGGACGGTCACGTCAGCAGCCCCCGCAGGAGCGCCGACGTCGCGTCGCAGTGCTCCTCCATCGCGTGCCGCGCGGCGGCGGGGTCGCCGTGCAGGACGGCGTCGACGACGGCGGCGTGCTGGGCGTCGGAGTGGGCGATGTTCACCTCGAGCACCGGGATCCGGGCGAGGAGCTCGGAGAGCACCGCCTGGGCCCGGGTCACCGCCTCGACGAGCATCGCCGAGCCCGACAGCGTCGCGACGGCGAGGTGCAACCGCGCGTCGGCGACCCGGCGGGCGCCGTCGTCCGCCGCGTCCTGCACGTCGGCGAGCGCCCGGCGCAGGGCTGCCGCGCGCTCGGCCGGGACGGGGGAGGCCGCCGCGAGCGCGGCGGCGCCGGGCTCGACGACGCGGCGGAACGCGAGGGCGTCGTCGACCCGCGGCCACGCGTGCCGCTCCGGGTCCGGCCCGACGGCGCTCTCAGGGGTCGGCCCGGTCCGGACGACGACGGTGCCGCCGGTGCGCCCGCGCGTCGTCTCGACGAGGCCGGCCTGGCGGAGCGCTGCGATCGCGTCGCGCAGCGTCGCCCGGCTCACCCGCAGCCGCTCGGCGAGGTCCCGCTCGGCCGGCAGCCGCTCGCCGGCGGCGAAGACGCCGAGCCGGATCGCGGTCGCGAGGTGCTCGACCGTGGACTCGAAGGCGTTGCCGTCCCGGACGGGGCGGAGGACTGCGTCGGGCAGCGACGGCGTGGCGATGACGACGGCCCTCCTGACGCTCGACGGGTCCCTGAGCGCAGGATGCTTCCGTCTCCGGACCGTCAGGTCAAGGTATGCAACCAGACCTTTACGAGCGTTGTCAGTGCCGGGGGTCCGGCTCCCCGAGGTAGCCGCGCTCCTCGAGCAGCGCCCAGACCCGGTCGACCGCCTCGTCGACGGTCATCGTCGAGGTGTCGAGCGCGAGGTCGGCGTCGTCCGGCTCCTCGTAGGGCGAGGAGATGCCGGTGAACTCCGGGATGAGGCCCTGGCGCGCCTTGGCGTACAGGCCCTTGCGGTCGCGCCGCTCGCACTCCTCCAGGGGCGTCGAGACGTGGACGAGGACGAACTCACCGACGTCGGCGACCATGGCCCGCACCTCGGCGCGCACCGAGGCGAACGGGGCGATCGGCGCGCAGACCGCGAGCCCGCCGTGCTGCGTCACGAGGCTCGCGACGTAGCCGATCCGGCGGATGTTGAGGTCGCGGTCCTCCCGGCTGAAGCCGAGGCCGGAGGAGAGCATCCGGCGCACCTC
>JBQGCR010000630.1:0-3396 GCA_052038585.1 Kineosporiaceae bacterium | reverse complement strand
GCGTCGGGGACCTCGACGCTCACCTCGCCGTCGGGGCCGACCTCGACGGCGTAGGCCGTGAGGCAGCCCCGGCCGCCCTCGTGCCGGCCGTCGGGCAGGCGGTACTGCCAGAAGTGCTGCGGGCAGGCCAGCACGCCACCGCGCGCCCGGCCGCCGGCGAGCGGCAACGCCTTGTGCAGGCAGCGGTTCGCGAACGCCGCGACCTGCACGCCGTCGTCACCGTCGAGGCGGACGACGACGGCGCTCCCGTCCCCGACGGCCCGCGCCTCGCCGCGGGGCAGGTCCTCCAGGCGGCCGGCCCGGACCCTCACGCCGCCCTCACGAGAACTTCATGACCACGGCCTTGGACTCGGTGAAGAACTCGTAGGAGTACTCCCCGCCCTCCCGGCCGATCCCGGAGTCCTTGTAGCCGCCGAACGGCAGCCGCAGGTCCCGCACGAAGAAGCAGTTGACCCACACGTTGCCGGTCCTCAGCTCACGGGCCAGGCGGTGCGCGGTGTTGAGGTTCTGCGTCCACACCATGCCGGCCAGCCCGTACGGCGAGTCGTTGCTGATGGCGATCGCGTCGTCGAGCTCGTCGAACGGCATGACGGTCGCCACCGGGCCGAAGATCTCCTCCCGGCACACCCGCATCTGGTTCGTCGTGTCGGCGTAGATCGTCGGCTCGACGAAGTTGCCCCGGGCCAGCGCACCCTCGGTGAGCCGGCCGCCGCCGCAGAGCCGCTTGGCCCCCTCGGTCTCGGCGAGGTCGACGTAGCCGAGCACCTTCTCCAGGTGCTCGGCGGAGACGAGCGGCCCGACCCGGACGCCCTCGTCGAACGGGTCGCCGACCCGCCAGGCCGCGAGCCGCTCGACCATCCGGGCGCAGAACTCCTCGTAGATCGGGCGCTGCACGAGGATCCGGGTGCCGGCGAGGCACACCTCGCCCTGGTTGAGGAAGACGCCGAGCAGGGCGCCGTCGACCGCCGCGTCGAGGTCGGCGTCGGCGCACACCACGGCGGGCGACTTGCCGCCGAGCTCGAAGGACAGCTTCTTCAGCGTCCCCGACGCCGCGGCCATGATGGCCCGGCCGGTGCCGGACTCCCCGGTGAACGTCACCGCCGCGACGTCAGGGTGGCGGGTCAGCGCCTCGCCGGCCGCGTCCGGCCCGAACCCGTTGACGACGTTGAAGACCCCGTCCGGCATGCCGGCGTCCCGGCACACCTCGGCGAGCAGGGAGGCGGTCACCGGCGACTGCTCGGCCGGCTTGGCGACGACGGTGCAGCCGAAGGCGAGCGCCGGGGCGACCTTCCACGACAGGAGCATGAGCGGGAAGTTCCACGGGCTGATCGCCGCCGTGACGCCGATCGGCTCGCGCAGCTCGTAGCCGAAGGTCGAGTCCCACGGCTTGTCGTAGGAGCGAAGACCCGCGGCCTCGGCGTAGTCGGCGAAGAACCGGAAGTTCATCGCCGCCCGCGGCACGTCCTTCCCGCGCGAGTCCATGATCGGCTTGCCCATGTCCCGGGTCTCCCAGGCCGCGATCTCGTCGATCCGGGCCTCGAGACCGTCGGCCACCGCGTGGAGGATCTTCCGGCGCTGCGCGGGCGCCGTCCGAGACCAGGAGTCGAACGCCTCCCGCGCGGACTCGACCGCCCGCTCGGCGTCGGCGGCCGAGCCCTCGGCGACGGTCGCGCAGACCTCGTTGTCGATCGGCCCGACGGAGTCGAACGTCGCCCCGTCGAGGGAGTCGACGAACTGCCCGCCGATGAAGTGCCGCACCTCGCGCGGCCGCGCGGTGAGCGCCCGCGCGGCGTCGCCGATCTCGTTGCCGCTCACGCGGACGCCCCTTCCTGCTGCTGCCCCTGCTCCTGGTCGTCGGCCGCCCGGCGGGCGCGCTCGGCCTTGACCTCGGCGATGGGCCGGCCGCCGACGGCGTACTGGTGGTCGTCGAGCTCGTGGACGATGACCCGCACGGTCTCCAGCGGCGCGTCGACCGTCTCGGCGATGGCGTGCGAGACGGCGCGGGTCATCTCCTGGATGCGCTCCGCGGGGCGTCCCTTCATGAGCGTGATGGTGACGATCGGCATGGTGGCTCCCGTCAGGCAGAGGGCAGGGGGACAGGCAGGGGGGACGACGTGCGGACGGCGCGCAGCTCGACGGCGCCGAGGCGGTCGAGCTCGACCCGGACGACGCCGCCGTCGTGCAGGTCGACCGGCGGCGTGAGGCCGCCGGAGATGACGACGGACCCCGCCGGCAGCGGGCGGCCGCAGTGGTTGGCCATCCAGGCGACGGCGGCGGCCGGGTCGCCGTGCGCGGCGGCCCCGGCGGCGGTGTGCGCCAGCGCGCCGTCGACGTGGACGACGCAGCCGACGAGGCGCAGGTCCGGCGCGTCGGGGCCGGAGGGCAGCTCGACCGGCTCCCCGAGGACGACGAGGCCCGCCGAGGAGTTGTCGGCGATGTTGTCCTCGGCGGCGAACCGGAAGCCGTCGTAGCGGGAGTCGACGACCTCGAGGCACGGTGCGACGGCACCGGTCGCGGCGAGGACGTCGGCGGGCGTGACGCCGGGGCCCACGAGCTCCTCCGCGAGGACGAAGGCGATCTCCGGCTCGGCCTTGGGGTGGATGAGCGCGTCGAGGTCGACCCGGCCGTCCGGCACGAGCATGGCGTCGGTCAGCCAGCCGTAGTTGGGGCTCGAGACGCCCATGGCGCGCCGCATCGCCTCGGAGGTGAAGCCGAGCTTGCCGCCGACCACCCGCTCGCCGTCCGCACGGCGCAGCTCCACGCCGCGGTCCTGGACGGCGTACGCGGTCGGGCGGTCCAGCCCCGCAGGGCGTCCGGTGAAGGTCGGCACGGTGCGCCGGGCGAGCCGGGCCGCGTGCAGCTCGCGGGCCGCCGCCTCGACGACGTCCTCGTCCGTGGTCACGGCCCGCACCGCAGCTCCACCGCGCCGAGCCGGTCGACGGTGACCCGGACGACGCTGCCCGGCTGCACCGGGACGGCGGCGGTGAGCGCCCCGGACAGGACGACGGTGCCGGCCTCCAGCCGGCGGCCCCGGGAGGCCAGCGAGCGGACGAACCACGCGACGGCGGCGGCCGGGTGGTCGAGCACCGCCGCCCCGGCGGCGGTCGCGACGAGCCGGCCGTCGACCTCGAAGACGCACCCGAGCAGCCGCAGGTCGAGCCCGGTGACCGGGACCGGGGGGCCGAGCGCGTACCGCGCCGAGGAGATGTTGTCCGCCACGACGGCCGGGAGCGTGAACCGGTAGCCGGCGTACCGGGAGTCGAGGACGTCGATCGCCGGCATGACCGCCTCGGTCGCGACGAGGACGTCGGTCGCGGTGACGTCCGGCCCCTCGAGGTCGCGGCCGACGAGGAACGCGATCTCCGGCTCGCACCGCGGCTGGATGAGCTCCCCGCA
>JBQGCR010000629.1:0-2350 GCA_052038585.1 Kineosporiaceae bacterium | reverse complement strand
GGCACCGCGCCCGGGGCTGGCGTGGGCCGACCTCGGCGTGCGGCCGCACCACCCCGTCGTCCTCGGCTGCTGCGCGCGGGCGGCCGGGCTCGGTGCCCACGACGCCGCGCTCGTCGCGGCGTACGTCGCCGTCACCGGTCCGGCCACCGCGGCGCAGCGCCTGCTCGGCCTCGACCCCGTCGCGACCGCCGTCGTCACCCTCGACCTCGGCCCGCTCGTCGACGACGTCGCGGCCCGTGCCGCGGCGGCGGCGGACGGGCCGTGGGCGGACCTGCCGGACGCCGGCGACCCGCTGCTCGACGTCCTCGCCCAGACCCACGCCGTCCGCGGCGACCGCCTGTTCGCCAGCTAGATCCGCCTGCCAGACAAGGAGACCCGCCATGGGTGGCAACCACGACCTCGACCCGCACGCGCACCTGCACCACCACGAGGGTCCGCTGCGCGTCGGCATCGGCGGGCCGGTCGGCTCGGGCAAGACGGCGCTGTGCGCGGCGCTGGCCCGCACACTCGGGCCGCGGCTGTCGCTCGGCATCGTGACGAACGACATCTACACGACCGAGGACGCGGACTTCCTGCGCCGCAACGCCGTCCTGCCGGACGAGCGGATCGCCGCGGTGCAGACCGGGTGCTGCCCGCACACCGCGATCCGCGACGACATCACCGCGAACCTCGACGCCGTCGACGACCTCGTCGAGCGCGTCGGCGACCTCGAGCTCGTGCTCGTCGAGTCCGGCGGGGACAACCTCACCGCGTCCTTCTCCAAGGGGCTCGTCGACGTCCAGGTGTTCGTCGTCGACGTCGCGGGCGGCGACAAGGTGCCGCGCAAGGGCGGCCCGGGCGTCACCGGCGCTGACCTGCTCGTCATCAACAAGCGCGACCTCGCGCCGATGGTCGGGGCCGACCTCGACGTCATGGTCGGCGACGCGCACCGCGTCCGCGGCGGCAAGCCCGTCGTCCTCACCTCGCTGCGCGAGGACCCGGCCGCGACCGACGTCGCCGACTGGGTGCTCGCCCAGCTCGAGCACAAGCGGTCGCACGCGCACGCGGCCCGTGCGTAGCCACGTCGAGGTCCGCGCCGAGGCCGGTGCCGGCGGGACGACCGAGCTCGTCCGGATGTCGGCCGACGGCGCGCTCGCGGTGCGGCGCACCGGTCCCGGCCGGGTGCACCTCGTCGGGACGGCGGCGGGACCGCTCGGCGGCGACGTCGACACCGTCGCCGTCGGGGGCGGCCCCGGCGCGCGGCTGCGGGTCGAGTCGGTCGCCGCGACGGTCGCCCTGCCCGGCTCCGTCCCCGCGCCCGGCCGCTGGGACGTCCGGCTCGACGTCGCCGCCGGCGGCCGCCTGGAGTACCTCGGGCAGCCGCTCGTCGTCTCCCGGGCCGCGCGCCTGCTGACGACGACGACGGCGGCGCTCGCCGCCGGCGCGAGGCTGGACCTCACCGAGCAGGTGCTGCTCGGCCGGCACGGCGAGGACGGCGGGACGTGGGAGGGCCGGCTCGTCGTCGTCCGGGACGGGCTGCCGGTGCTCCGGCAGACGACGACGTCCGGCGTGCTGGCGAGCCGTCCGTCGCCCGCCCGGGCGCTCGCCTCCCGGTTCACGACGGACGACCTGCCCGCGGCGACGGCGTCGGACGCCGTGACGTGCCCGCTCGCCGCCGGCGGCACGCTGCTCACGGCCTACGGCGCGACCCTCTCGGAGGCGTCCGCGCGGCTAGAGCCCGGCGAGCAGGTCGCTCTCGACGCCTGAGGCGTCGGGGGCGGGCGTGCCGCGGACGAGCCGGTAGCTCTCGACCCCCGTGAGCGGCTGGCCGACGTCGTTGCTCAGGGCGAACCACGGCTCGGCGACGGCGACCTGCGTCGCGTGCGCGCGCAGCGCGGCCGCCTTGGCCGCGACGAACGCGGTGGCGTCGACGACCGCCGTCACCTCGGCGTCGGGGACGAAAACCGTCGGCGCCGGACCGTCCGGGACCACGCCGCCGAACGGCGAGGTGTGGCCGGCGTCGGCGAGCGAGCGCAGCAGCGCCTCGTGCCGTCCGGTGCCGGTGACGACCTCGTAGACCTTCGGGGTGTCCCAGGCCCGCGCGCCGTCGGTGCCGTCCGCCCGTGCGGCGAGCGCGACCGCGCGCATCGTCACCTCGGCCGCGCGGACATGGTCGGGGTGGCCGTACCCGCCGCCCGGCTCGTAGGTGGCCACGACGTGCGGGCGGACCTCGCGGACGACGTCGGCGAGGCGGCCCGCGGCCTCGTCGAGGTCGGCGAGGGCGAACGCGCCCTCCCCCGTGTCCGGCGCCGGGACGGCGCGGCCGCCCTCGCCCCAGGCCATCCCCGAGTCCCGGTAGCGCTCGGCCCGG
>JBQGCR010000628.1:0-3242 GCA_052038585.1 Kineosporiaceae bacterium | reverse complement strand
GCCGCGCGACGCCGGGCGCGACGCGGGCCCGCGCGACGGCCGGCCGCTGCAGCTCGCCCCGGCCCCGGGGACGGACGTCCCGTGAGCGTCCGGCGGCCCTCCCGGCGCGACCTCCTGCTCGCCGCGCTCGGCTCGGCGGCGCTCGCCGGCTGCGGGGGCATCCCCGCGCGCGGCCCCGTCGTCCCCGGCCGGGCGGTCGACGACGGCCGTGTCCTCGACCGCTCGGTGCTCGTCGCCGGCCCGGTGCCCGGCGCGACGCCCGAGCAGGTGGTCCGCGGCTTCCTCCAGGCCCAGGCCGGTTTCGAGGAGAGCCACCGCGTCGCCCGGCTCTACCTCGTCAACGGGCCGCGCTGGCGCTCGGACACCTCGACCCGGGTCGTGAGGGACGACCAGAGCCTGCGCGTCGTCCGCAGCGACGCGGCCGAGGGCGCCGGCGGTGACCCGCTGCAGGCGCGCGTCGTCGTCGAGGCGCCGCTCGTCGCCGTCGTCGACTCCGCCGGCGTCTACCGGGCCGCCGCGCCGGGCGCCCGGTGGACCGCCGAGCTCACCCTGCGGCGCGTCGACGGGCAGTGGCGGATCGCGGACCCGCAGAACGGGATCGTCCTGCCGGCGGCGGTCTTCCAGTTCGTCTTCTCCCGCTTCCCGGTCTACTTCCCCGACCGGTCGGCCACCTACCTCGTGCCGGACGTGCGGTGGCTGCCGACGACGTCGGGGACGACGACGACGCTCGTGCGCACCCTGCTCGCCGGGCCCGCCCCGTGGCTCGCCCCGGCCGTCGCGACGGGGGTGCCCTCCGGGACGACGCTCGCCGTCCCGGCCGTCGTCGCCGACGACGTCGCGACGATCGACCTGTCGCGCCAGACGCTCACGGCGACACCGCGCGAGCGGCGGCTGCTCGTCCAGCAGCTGCGCGCCACGCTCGCCACCCTCGGCCTGCGCGACTTCCGGGTCACCGTCGAGCGGACCGAGTACGCCACCTCGGCGTCCGCACCCGCCCCGTCGGGCGTCGATGACCCGCTGCCGGTCACCGACCCGCTCGTGGACCCGCGGCCGCTCGTCGTCGACGCGGGCGGCCGGGTCGCGCGGGTCTCGGGCCGGGAGATCGCCCCCGTGGCCGGGCTCGAGCAGCTCGCGGTCGGCGGCATCGTCGCGCCGGGGTCGGACGCGACCGGCTCCTCCTTCGTCGTGCTCGCCGACCGGCGCAGCCGCCTCCTGCAGTCCGTGCCGGGGTCCGTCGACCCCCCGCAGGTGCTCGCGTCCGGTCCGGACCTCGTCGCGCCGAGCACCGACCCGCGCGGCTGGGTCTGGACGGTGCCCGCGGCCTCCGGCCCGATGCTCGTCGCCCGGCCCTCGACCGGCCAGGTGCGGGTGCGCGCGCCGTGGCTGGCCGGGCTGCGCGTCGTCAGCCTGCGGGTCAGCCGCGACGGGGCCCGGCTGCTCGTCGCCGCCACAGGCCAGGGCCGCGCCTGGCTGCTGCTCGCCGGCATCCAGCGCTCGGTGACCGGTGCGCCGGTGCGGGTGGGGCAGGCCGAGGACCTCGTGCCGGACCTCACCGACGTCGTCGACGCCGCCTGGGCCGACGAGATGCACGCCGTCCTCGTCGGCACCCGCGTCGGCACGGGACGGCGGCCCTGGCGGCTGCTCGTCGGCGGGCCGGTCGAGCCGCTGCCGGACGTGCCGCGGGCGCGGACCATCGCCGCGCGGACCGTCGACGAGGTGTTCGTCTCCACCGAGGACGGCCGGCTGCTGCAGTCCGCCGGGAGCGGCTGGGTGGACTTGGGTCAGGGGTCCTGGGTGTCGATGCCGGGGTGAGCCACCGGCCCGGCAGGTCCATGATCCACAGGTCTTGATCTTCTTCCGTGATCGTGATCTTCTGTCCGGTGATCACCGGGCCCGGGGGGCCTGTCCGTCCGCCGATCACGTCGAGGAACGCCCATGAGCCAGCTCCGCCCGCGCCGGCGACCCCGCCGCGCCCTCCACGTCCTGCTCGCCGTCGTCCTGGCCGCCGCCGGCCTCGCCGTCGCCACCCCCGCCGCGCAGGCGGCCGTCCCCGGGCCGTACGGCCCGCCGTCGGTCAACGGCGGCCACGGCTGCATGGTCAAGGGGGACGGCACCCTGTGGTGCTGGGGCTGGGGGGCCTGGGGCCAGCTCGGCCAGGGCACCCACGAGGTCAACGTCGCGGCGAAGAACGCCCCGACCCGGACGGGCACCGCGAGCGACTGGGCGCAGGTCTCGCCCGGCGTCAACCACACGTGCGGCATCAAGACGTCCGGCCAGCTGTGGTGCTGGGGACGCAACGACACCGGCCAGGCCGGGATCGGGTCCACGGTCGCCATCCTCGACGACCCGACGCGGGTGGGGACGGCGACCGACTGGCGCCAGGTGTCGCTCGGCGGCTGGCACACGTGCGGCCTGAAGACCGACAACAGCCTGTGGTGCTGGGGTCTGAACACCCAGCGCCAGGTCGGTGACGGCACGCAGACGAACCGGCTCGTCCCCACCCGGATCGGCACGGCGACGTGGCGCACGATCGACCTGGGCGACCGGCACTCGTGCGGCATCCAGACCTCCGGCGGGCTGTTCTGCTGGGGCTGGAACCCCGAGGGGCAGCAGGGCAACGGGACGACGACGAACGTCTTCACGCCGACCCAGGTGACGACCTTCACCACCTGGACGAAGGTCTCGGCGGGCTTCGGCAACACGTGCGCGATCCGGTCCGGCCAGCTGTGGTGCTGGGGCGGCAACACGTGGGGCGAGGTCGGCGACGGGACGACGACGACGCGGCTCGTGCCGACGCGGGTCGGCACGGCGACGAACTGGACCGCGGTGACGACGAACGGGCAGCTCGGCAAGTACGTCACGCCGAACCCCGAGGACTCCGCGACGTGCGGTCTGCGGGGCACCGGGACCCTGTGGTGCTGGGGCAAGAACGGGGGCGGCCAGCTCGGGCTCGGCACGTACGTCTCGCACAGCACGCCGCAGCGGGTCGGGACCCGGACCAACTGGACGTCGATCGACATGGGCGGCGGCTACTGGGGCGGGCACGCCTGCGGCCAGCTGTCGGACAAGACGGTCTACTGCTGGGGCGGCAACCAGGACGGTGACGTCGGTTCCGGCGTCTGGCTGCCGAAGAACTTCAACACCCCGCAGCTCGTCGCGACGCCCGCCTGAGTCGTCCCCGGCGCGGGGGCGGGGCCCGCCCCCGGCGGGCCGGGCGCCCCGGGCGGCCCCCGGGGCGGCCC
>JBQGCR010000627.1:0-3271 GCA_052038585.1 Kineosporiaceae bacterium | reverse complement strand
GCGGCGGCCCGCTCGGCGGCGGCGCGCTCGGCGGCGCGGAGCCGGCCGAGCTCGGCGCTGGCGGCCGCGAGGGCGGCCTCGATCTGCTGCTTCTGGGTGGCCATCCCGGCGCGGACCCGGTCGGCGCGGGCCTTCTCGGCGGCGACGGCGGCCTGGTCGGCCTCGAGCTCGGCCTGCTGCGCGCGCAGGTCGGCGACGAGCTGCACCTGGCGGCCGGCGACGGTCTGGGCCAGGCCGGCCCGGGCGAGGGCGGCGTCGGGGTCGTCGGAGAGGAAGACCTCGACGTCCCCGAGCTCGCCGCCGCGGTAGACGGTCGCCGCGAGGTCGGCGAGCTGGGCCTTCGTCCGGGCGAGGACGGCCTGCTGCTGCTCGATGCGCACCTGCGCCGCCTGCGCCTTGATCGCGATGCTCGCGAGGCGCTCCCGGGCGGTGTTGTAGTCCTCGGTGACCTCGACGACCCGGGCGTCGAGCGCGGCGACGCGCGCGGCGACGGAGTCGACCGTCGGAGCCGCGGGGGCCGCCGGACGCGCCGGGGCAGCCGCGGCGGGCTGCCCCGCGACGAGCATGGCCGCGGCCGCGCCGACGGCGCACACCGCTGCGGGCAGGCGGGACGGGCGGCGGCCTCGGGTCGTCGTCACGGAGGTGACGGTAACGAAACGGATACGGAATTCCCAACTCGATCACCGGGCGGGACCGGAACTTGAGCAAACCTTCATGGTCCACAGCCGCCCCCGTCCGGTAGAACATGGGCCCGCGGATCCCTCGGACGACAGGACGGTCATGGACGACGACTGCCGGGCGGCGCCCGGCTGCCCGACGCGCCGCCAGGCGCTCCACGCCGCCGCGGCGGCGGTCTCGGTGACCGGGCTCGCCGCCTGCGGGCAGGACCCGGCGCCCGCGGCGGCTCCCGTCCCGACCACGACCGCGACGCCGACCCCGAGCGCGACACCCAGCCCCACCGAGGACGTCGTCGTCCCCAGCGGCACGTACGTCGTCGCGCTGTCCGAGGTGCCGGTGGGCCAGGCCGTCGTCGTCGAGCCCGTCGGCGGGCGCTTCCTCGCCGTCGCCCGGCCGACGGCCGACACCGCCGTCGCCTTCGACGGCACGTGCCCGCACAAGGGCTGCCCCGTGATGCTCATGGACGGCCTGCTCATGTGCCACTGCCACGGCAGCGAGTTCGACATGCTCACCGGCGCCCGCACCGCCGGGCCCGCCAAGGCCCCGCTGCGGCCGGTCCCGGTCGTCGTCGCCGGGGGCAACGTCTTCGCCGACCTGTGACCGTCTTCACCCGACCTTGACCCCACCTGCAGGTCTCCTCGACGCCGCTCGGCGACGATGACGAGGTCAGAGCCCACCGACCCACGGAGTGCCCCGGTGAACCGCCGTCTGCTCGCCACGTCCGCGTCGCTCACCCTGGGCGTCCTGCTCCTCGCCGGTTGCGGCGGGGGCGGCGCCGAGGCGGGTGGGACGACGGCGGCGCCGTCGGCGTCCGCGTCCTCGTCCGCGGCGGGAGATCCGCAGGACGTCGCCTTCGCGCAGATGATGATCCCCCACCACGAGCAGGCGGTGGAGATGGCCGACCTCGCGCTGGAGAGGGCGACGACGCCGGAGGTCCGCGAGCTCGCCACGCAGGTCAAGGGCGCGCAGGACCCGGAGATCGCGACGATGCGCGGCTGGCTCGAGGAGTGGGGCGCCCCGCAGACCATGCCCGGCACCGACGGCACGGAGGGCATGGACCACAGCACCATGGGCCACGACATGGGCGGCATGGGCGACATGGGCGGCACGGGCGAGGGCATGATGACCGGCGAGCAGATGGACGCGCTCGCCTCGGCGTCGGGCGCGGCCTTCGACCGGATGTGGCTGACGATGATGATCGCCCACCACGAGGGGGCCGTCGTCATGGCCCGTTCGGTGCTCGGCACGACGCAGGACGCCGAGGTGACAGAGCTCGCCGAGGCGATCGTCGCCGGTCAGGAGGACGAGATCACGACCATGCAGGGACTTCTCGCACCATGACCTCGCGGGCGGGCCTGGCGACCCGGCTGCTCGCCGCGCAGGTGCTCGTGCTGCTCGCCGCCGTCGTCACCGCCTGGTCGGTGGCGCTCGCCGTGGGCCCGCGGATCTTCCACGACCACCTCTCGCGGGTCCCGGTCGCGCACGAGTCGCCGCAGGAGTCGGCCTTCCACGCCGAGCAGGCGTTCCAGGACGCGAGCGTCATCGCGATCGGCGTCGGCCTGCTCGTCGCGCTGCTCGTCGCCGCGGCGGTGAGCGTGTGGGTGACCCGCCGGATCGCCGGGTCCGTCGAGCACCTCGCCGACGCCGCGACGGACATCGCGTCCGGGCACTACGACGTCACGCTGCCCCGGCCCCGGCTCGGCCGGGAGTTCGACCAGCTCGCCGGCTCCTTCGCCGACATGGCCGCCCGGCTCGGCTCGGTCGAGGCGACCCGGCGCCGGCTGCTCGCCGACCTCGCGCACGAGATGCGCACCCCGCTCGCGACGCTCGGCGGCTACCTCGAGGCCGTCGAGGACGGCGTCCAGGCCCTCGACCCGCCGACCATCGCGCTACTGCGCAGCCAGACCGCCCGTCTGGAGCGGCTCGCCCGGGACGTCTCGAGCGTCTCGCGGGCCGAGGAGCACCAGGTCGGCCTCGAGCGCCGCCCGGTGGCCGTCGCCGACCTCGTCGGGACGGCCGTCGCGGCGGCGGGGGACCGCTTCGCCGAGCGCGGTGTCGCGCTCGCCGCGGCCGTCGACGACGGCTCGGGCGCCGTCGACGTCGACCCCGACCGGCTCGGCCAGGTGCTCGGCAACCTCCTCGACAACGCCCTGAGGCACACGCCGGCCGGCGGCCGGGTGGAGGTCGCGGCCCGGCGGTCCGGCGCGGACGTCGTCGTCGAGGTCCGGGACGACGGCGAGGGGATCGCCGCCGAGCACCTCCCGCACGTCTTCGAGCGCTTCTACCGCGCGGACGCCGCGCGGGACCGGGCGCACGGCGGGTCCGGCATCGGCCTGGCGATCGTCAAGGCGCTCGTCGAGGCGCACGGCGGGCGGGTCGCCGCCGCGAGCGACGGGCCGGGACGGGGGACGACGGTCGCCGTCACCCTGCCCGCCGCCCGGACGCGCGCCCCTCAGCCCTCGCCCATGCGGTAGCCGACGCCCCGCACGGTCCGGACGAACCGGGGGTTGCTCGCGTCGTCCCCGAGCTTGCGGCGCAGGTGGCCGATGTGGACGTCGACGAGGTGGTCGTCGCCCACCCAGTCCTCGCCCCA
>JBQGCR010000626.1:0-5481 GCA_052038585.1 Kineosporiaceae bacterium | reverse complement strand
CCGGCGGCCCGCGGCCGCGGCGTCGGCGAGGCGCTCGTCGCCGCCTGCGTCGAGCGCACCCGCGCGCTCGGCCGGCGACGCCTCGTCATCTGCTCGATGGACACGATGACGACGGCGCAACGGCTCTACGGGCGGCTCGGCTTCGTCCTCCGCCACGAGCTCGACTGGGAGCACGAGCCGGGCGTCCTGCTCGTCGGGCTCAGACTCGAGGTCTGAGGCGGGCGGCGAAACGCTCCGCGTCGACGACGACCCGGGTCACCTCGCCCGTGGCGAGCAGGCGGCCGGCCGCGTCCGTCGCGACGACGGACAGCCGCCGCAGCCGCCCGTCGGCGTGCTCGACCCGGGCGGCGACCTCGACGGCGTCCCCGACGGCGCTGGCGAGCAGGTGCTCGAGCGAGACCCGGGTGCCGACGCTCGTCGTCCCCGGGGTGAGGTCGGTCAGCGCCGCGCACGTCGCGGCCTCGCACCAGGCGAGCAGCCGCGGGGTGGCGAGGGCCTCGACGTCGCCGCTGCCGAGGGCGCGGGCGGTGTCGTCGGCGGTGACGGTGAAGGTGAGCCGGGCGTCCACGTCCCGACGGTAGCCGTCAGGCCACGAGGCCGCTGCGCTTGAGCTCCACCATGAGGTCGTGCGGGTTCGTCGACACCGCGAGGGCGTCGTCGACGGTGACGACCTCGTCACGGACCAGGGCGACGAGGTGCTGGTCGAACGTCTGCATGCCGTAGAAGCCGCCCTCGCCGATGAGGTCGACGATCGAGGACGTCTTGTCCGGGTCGGCGATGGCCTGCGCGATCCGGCCGGTCGCGACGCACACCTCGACCGCGACGCAGCGGCCGAGGCCGTCCGCGCGCCGCACGAGCCGCTGGCAGACGATGCCGCGCAGGGCACCGGCGAGGCTGAGCCGGATCTGGTGCTGCTCGTGCGGGGGGAAGAAGTCGATGATCCGGGCGATGGTCTCCATCGCGTCCGTCGTGTGCAGCGTCGACATGACGAAGTGCCCGGTCTCGGCGGCGGCGAGCGCGGCCCGCACGGTCTCCTGGTCGCGCATCTCGCCGACGAGGATGACGTCGGGGTCCTGGCGCATCGCGGCGCGCAGCGCGACGGCGAAGTCGCCCGTGTCGACGCGGACCTCGCGCTGGTTGACCATCGCGAGCTTGTCGGAGTGGAGGATCTCGATCGGGTCCTCGATCGTCACGACGTGCACCTCGCGCTGGGTGTTGACGAGGTCGACCATCCCGGCGAGCGTCGTCGTCTTGCCCGAGCCGGTCGGGCCGGTGACGAGGACGAGGCCGCGCGGCTCGAGGGCGAGCTTGGCGATGACGGCGGGCAGCCCGAGGTCCTCGAGCGGGATCGGGCTGTGCGCGACCCGGCGGAAGACGAGCCCGGCGGTGCCGCGCGCCCGGAAGGCGTTGACCCGGAAGCGGCCGACACCGGGCACGGAGTAGGCGAAGTCCGCCTCGTGGGTGCGCTCGAACTCCTCGACGAGGTCGGGGCGGAGCACCTCGCGGACCATGTGCTCGGTGTCCTCGGGCCGCAGCACCGGTGCCTGGAGCTTGCGCAGCCGTCCGTCGATCCGCACCCGGGGCGGCGACCCGACCTTGCAGTGCAGGTCGGAGCCGAACAGCTCGCTCACCGCCCGCAGGTAGGGGACGACGGACTGGACGTCCGCGGGCGGGACGGCTGGGGGCTGCGCCGAGAGCTCGCTCACGACGGACAGATCGGCCGTGACCGGCCCGACCTTGACCCGCTCCTCGGGCCGCCGCCCGGTCGGACCGGTCCGGCGGTGCGGCAGGCCCTGTGGGACGATGACGGCGGAACAGTCGGTCCACGAGAAGGAGTCACCATGAGCCGCCGCGCCCGCAAGCGCAAGGCCCGCAAGAACAGCGGCGCCAACCACGGCCGCCGTCCCAACAGCTGACCCCAGCCCCGGGACGCGCCCCGCGGACGCCGGGGTGCGCGCTCAGCCGAGCTGGACGCGCACCTCGGTGATCTGCACCATGATCCTCGCGCGCAGCGCCTCGGGCGCCGCCTCGCACTCGCACGAACGCCGGACGAGGGCCTTGAGCACCTCGTCGAGGTCGTACTCCTTGAGGCACGGCGCGCACTCGTCGAGGTGCTGCTTGATCTTCGCGACGTCGTGGACGGTCATCTCGCCGTCCAGGTACTCGTAGACGCGGTCGAGCACCTCGCGGCAGTCGGTCTCGTGGGGGTTCCCGCAGCTCACGACCCGCTCCCCTCGCTCGTCGCGCCGACGAGCCCGCGCTCACGGGCGTAGTCCTCCAGCAGCACGCGCAGCTGGCGCCGGCCGCGGTGCAGCCGCGACATCACGGTCCCGATCGGGGTGCCCATGATGTCGGCGATCTCCTTGTACGCGAAGCCCTCGACGTCGGCCAGGTACACCGCGATCCGGAAGTCCTCCGGGATCTGCTGCAGGGCGTTCTTGACGTCGGAGTCGGGCAGCCGGTCGAGCGCCTCCGCCTCGGCCGAGCGCAGCCCGCGGGAGCTGTGCGACTCGGCGCGGGCGATCTGCCAGTCCTCGATGTCCTCGCCGGAGGACTGCTGGGGCTCGCGCTGCTTCTTGCGGTAGCTGTTGATGTAGGCGTTCGTGAGGATGCGGTAGAGCCAGGCCTTGAGGTTCGTCCCCGGCTCGTACTGGTGGAACGACGCGAAGGCCTTGGTGAAGGTCTCCTGGACGAGGTCCTCGGCGTCGGCGGGGTTGCGCGCCATGCGCAGCGCCGCGGAGTAGAGCTGGTCCAGGTACTGCAGCGCGTCGCGCTCGAAGCGGGCAGCCCGCTCGGCACTCGTCTCGGTCGCCGGGGCGCGACCCGTGTCCTCGCTCATCACCGACGAGCCTAGCCCCCTGCCGGTGGGTCCACCCTCCGGCGCCGTCCGGACCGCCCCGAGGTCGGGCAGCGGGGCGACCCGGACGCCCGCCCCGGCCGGGGCCGGGTCGAGCCGGCCGCGGGGGACGTCGTCGACGATCGTCACGAGCACGCGCGTGTCACCCTTCGTCTGCGCACCCGGTGGGTCCCGGGCGGTTCGTCGGTGCACAACAGCGCCACCCGGGCCGGTCATTCCGGGCCGCGGCCACGGCGTCCGGCCGGCGGACTCTCACCGTGTCCCGGGTGCCGTCCTCACCCGGCTCTCACCTGCGGGCCGCACCGTCGAGGACATGACCACGACGACCCCCCTCCCCCCGGCCGCTCCCCCGACCACCCTCGACGCCGTCCGCACCACGGGCCTGACCAAGCGGTACGGCGGCCGCACCGTCGTCTCCGCCCTCGACCTCGCGGTGCCCCGCGGAGTCGTCTCCGGCTTCGTCGGCCCGAACGGCGCCGGCAAGACGACGACGATCCGGATGCTCCTCGGCCTCGTCCGACCCACCGAGGGACACGGCGAGGTGCTCGGCCTGCCCCTGACCCGCCCCGAGGCGTACCTGCCCCGGGTCGGCGCGATGATCGAGGGCCCCGCGTTCACCCCGGCCCTGTCCGGGGCCGAGAACCTCACCGTGCTCGCCCGGGCCGGCGGGATCCCGCGGGCCCGCGTCGGCGAGGTGCTCGAGCGCGTCGGCCTCGCCGAGCGCGGCGCCGACCGGTTCCGGTCGTACTCCCTGGGGATGAAGCAGCGCCTCGGCATCGCCGCGGCCCTGCTGCCCGCCCCGGACCTGCTCGTCCTCGACGAGCCGACGAACGGCCTCGACCCGGCGGGCATCGCCGAGATGCGCGACCTCGTCGCGTCCTTCCGGGCCGAGGGCATGACGGTGTTCGTCTCGAGCCACCTGCTGTCGGAGGTGGAGCAGGTCGCCGACCACCTCGTCATGATCAGCCGCGGGACCCTCGTCTTCTCCGGCACCGTGGACTCCCTCGTGCGCAGCCACCCGCCGCGCCTGCTCCTCGACGCCCCCGACGCCGCCGGCGCCGACCTCGTCGGCGACATCGCCGCCGCGCTCGAAGGGCCGGCGTCCGTCGCCGTCGACGGGACGACGGTCGACGTCGAGCTCGTGCCGGCGACGGCGGACGACGACGCCCGCGCCCTGGCCGCCGAGCTCAACCGCCGCGCGCACGCCGTCGGCGTCCACCTCACCGGCCTGGCCCTGCGCCGGCCGACGCTCGAGGAGGTCTTCTTCACCCGCACCGGCGCCGCCACCGGCGACGTCTCCTGACCCCCGATCCCCCGAACACCCGACCCCTCGGAGCCTGCCGTGACCGGAACCTTCCTCGCCACGTGGACCAAGCTGCGCCGCCCCGCCCTCCTCGGCGGCACGTACGCGGCCGTCGCCGCCATCACCGCGCTCGTCACCGCGCTGACCTACCTCACCCTCGACGGGTCGGGCGAGGCCCCCGCCGGGCCGCCCGGCTCGGGCCTCGGCAGCGCGACGGTCGAGTCGCTGTCGACGTCCGCCGGGCTGCTCACCGGGCTGTCCTCGGCCGTGACGATCTTCGGTGTCGTCGCCCTCTGCGTCGCCGCCTCGACCTTCGCCGGGGAGTTCACGACCGGCACCCTGCGCAACCTGCTCATCCGGCAGCCGCGGCGCGGCCGGCTGCTCGCGGGGATGTGGGCGGCCGTCGTCACCTTCGTCGCCGGCGCCGTCCTCGTCGCCGCGGTCGTCGCCGGGGGGACCGCCCTGCTGCTCGCCGGCGGCCAGGGCGTCGACACCTCGGCCTGGTCCACCGCCGACGGGCTCGGCGACTCCGCGCGGACCGTGGGGCTGGCGGTCCTCGCCGTCGGCGGCTACGCGACGTTCGGCGCTGCGCTCGGCGTCCTCCTGCGCGCCCCCGTCCTCGCCGTCGCCGTCGGGGTCGCGTGGCTCCTGCCGCTGGAGACCATCCTCACCGGCGTCCTCGACGGTGCCGACCGGTGGCTGCCCGGCCAGCTGCTCTCCGCGGTCGCCGCCGACGGCACGTCCGCCGTCACGCTCGCGGCCGCGCTCGTCACCGCCGGGGCCTACCTCGCGGTGGCGGCCGGCGCCGGCGCGGCGACGTTCGTCCGCCGCGACGTCACGGCCTGAGCGGGCCGGATCGGCCAGGATGCGGTCATGAAGGTGCTCGTCGTCGAGGACGACCCCGCGGTGCGCTCGAGCCTGGAGCGCAGCCTGGCGTTCGAGGGCTGGCAGGTCGTCACCGCGGCCGACGGGGAGGCCGGGCTGGCGGCGGTCGCCGAGCACCGGCCGGACGTCGTCGTCCTGGACCTCGGGCTCCCCCGCGTCGACGGCCTGGCGGTCTGCCGCCGGCTGCGGGCGACCGGGGACACGACGCCCGTGCTCGTGCTCACCGCCCGCGACGGCCTGGGCGACCGGGTCACCGGCCTCGACGCCGGGGCCGACGACTACCTCGCCAAGCCGTTCGCGCTCGAGGAGCTCCTCGCCCGGCTGCGGGCGCTGCTGCGCCGGGCCCGGCTGGTCGCCCCCGCCCCGGAGGTTGTGCTCGGGGGGGGCCAGGGGCTGGGCCCGCGCACCCCTGTGGTGGGGCCCGGGGCCCCGCCCC
>JBQGCR010000625.1:0-6565 GCA_052038585.1 Kineosporiaceae bacterium | reverse complement strand
GCCGTCCGCAGCGTGCGCATCGTCGCGCGCCGGTAGGCCTCGCCGGTCTCGCGGACCCGGGCGGCCTGGCCGTGCTCGCGGCCGAGGGCCCGCAGCGTCGGCAGCCCGGCGACGAGGTCGAGCACCTGCGCGCCGAGGCGCTGCATGGAGCGCAGCCGACGGTCGGCCTGGGCCTGGGTCGCGAGGCCGACGAGGGCCATGAAGAGGGGGACGAGCGGGAGCGTCCCGGCGACGACTGCGGCGGAGACCCGGTCCTGCCAGAGGACGACGAGCATCAGCCCGGGCGTCACCGTGGCGGCGAGGAGCAGCTGCGGCAGGTAGCGCACGAGGTAGCCGTCGAGGGCGTCGAGGCCGCGGGTGAGCAGCGTCGTCAGGGCCGGTCCGCGGCCGCCGTCGAGGACGGCCGGGCCGAGCTCGGTGACGTGGGTGAGCACCGCGGCGCGCAGCTGGCGCACGACGCGGGTCGCCGCGCGCTGGCCGTACCGGTCCTGCGTCCACGAGACGGCGGCCCGGGCGGCGACGACCGGGACGAGCAGCAGGACGTCGCGGCGCACGTCGGCCCAGCCGGCCCCGGCCAGGGCGACCGCGGCGACGACGCGTGCGAGGAGCAGGGCCTGGACGACGACGAGGACCGCCGTCGTCACCCCGAGCGCGGCGGTGAGGGCGACGTAGCCGCGCGCGGCCGAGGCGTGCCGCAGCAGGCGCGGGTCGAGGGGGCGGACGGAGGTCCGCGGTGGTCGGGTGGACGCGCCGGTGGCGGGCGCAGCCTGTGCGGTGGACATCAGGCGTTCCCTCGCGGCCTGCGGCGCGGTGCCCCCGTGGTTGGAGGGTCCCGGCCGCCCGAGGGTGGGGCGGCCGCCCGGGTGGTGCGGACGGGTCAGGCGCTGACCTTCGGCAGCCCGGCCGGGGCCGGGATGTCCTCGGTCGACAGGCGCGTGCGGAACACCCAGTAGGTCCACGCCTGGTAGGCCAGGACGAACGGGGTGAGGACGACGGCCACCCAGGTCATGACGGTGAGGGTGTAGGGCGTCGACGAGGCGTTCTCGACGGTGAGCGAGAACGCGGGGTCCGTCGTCGACGGCATGACGTTCGGGAAGAGGCTGCCGAAGATGAGCACGACGGCGGCGAGGAGCGTCACCGACGTCAGGAGGAAGCCGACGCCCTCGCGACCGGCCCGGGCCGCCTGCACCGTCCCGACGAGCGCGAGCGCGGCGACGACGACGGCCGCCCACGTCCAGCCGTTGTTGCTGTAGGCGACCTGCATCCACACGGCGAAGGCGCCGGCGACGACGAGGGTCGGGACGCTGAGCCGGGCCGCGAGCGCCATGGCCCGGACCTGGACGTCGCCGCGGGTCTTGAGGCCGAGGAACAGCGCGCCGTGCAGGGCGAACAGGAGCAGCGTCGTCAGCCCGCCGAGCAGCCCGAAGGGGTTGAGCAGCGTGAAGAGGGTGCCGGTGAACTCCTTGTCCGCGTCGATGGGCACGCCGCGGACGATGTTCGCGAAGGCCACGCCCCACAGCAGCGACGGCAGGAGCGAGCCGCCGATGATCGCGGCGTCCCAGCGCCGGCGCCACGTCGCGTCGTCGATCTTGCCGCGGTACTCGAAGGCGACGCCGCGGACGATGAGCGCGACGAGGATGAGCAGCAGCGGCAGGTAGAAGCCGGAGAAGAGGGTGGCGTACCACTCCGGGAAGGCGGCGAACGTCGCGCCGCCCGCGGTGAGCAGCCAGACCTCGTTGCCGTCCCAGACCGGGCCGATCGTGTTGATGACGACGCGGCGCTCGGTCTCGTCCCGGGAGAGGACCGGCATGAGCATGCCGACGCCGAAGTCGAAGCCCTCGAGGACGAGGTAGCCGGTCCAGAGCACCCCGATGAGGATGAACCAGAAGGTGTGCAGTTCCACGGTGATCTCCTAGCGGGCCGGCCGGTCTCAGTAGGCGAAGGACAGGGGACGGTCGGACTCGTCGGCCGCCTCGACGGCCGTGACCTCGGGCGCGCCGGCGACGACGTAGCGCCGCATGAGGCCGAACCACACGACGGCCAGGACGCCGTAGACGAGGGTGAACACGACGAGCGAGGTGGCGACGTGCCAGGCCGGGTTGCCGCTCAGGCCGTCCGCCGTGAGCATCCGGACGTCCGGCAGCCCTGTCGGGTTCGGCGCGACGACCCAGGGCTGGCGGCCCATCTCGGTGAAGACCCAGCCGAACATGTTCGCCAGGAACGGCATCGGGACCGCGAGGAGCGCGAAGCGGCCGAAGGCCTCCGACGTCGGCGTCGAGCCCTTGCGGGTCAGCCAGAGGCCGAGCAGGCCGAGCGCGGCGCTGAAGGCGCCCAGGCCGATCATGAGCCGGAAGCTCCAGTACGTCACGGCGAGGTTGGGGGAGTAGTCGACGCCGTCGCCGTAGGCCGCGGCGTACTCCTCCTGGAGCTCGTTGACGCCCTTGACCGTGGCGCCGAAGTCGCCGGTCGCGAGGAACGAGGTCAGGCCCGGGATGCTCAGGGTCCTGACGTCGCAGTTCGTCGCGCTGGGGTTGCCGATGGCCAGGACGGAGAAGGCGGCGCCGTCCTCGGTGTCGCAGAGCGCCTCTGCCGCAGACATCTTCATCGGCTGCTGCTCGAACATGAGCTTGGCCTGCGCGTCGCCGGAGACGGCGACGCCGATGCCGGCGACGAGCATGACGGCGCACGCCATGCGCACCGCGAGCCGGTACACGGCGGCGTCCTCGCTCCGGCCGGCGCGCGCCGCGCGGACCATCCACCAGGCGCCGACGCCGGCGACGAAGGTGCCGGCGGTGACGAAGGCGCCGGTGACGACGTGCGGGAAGGTGAGCAGCGTCGTGTTGTTCGTCAGGACCGCCCAGATGCTCTCCAGCTCCGCGCGACCGCGCTCGGCGTTGAACCGCACGCCGACCGGGTGCTGCATGAAGGAGTTCGCGGCGAGGATGAAGTACGCCGAGACGTTGACGCCGATCGCCGCGAGCCAGATCGTCGCGAGGTGGACCCGCTTGGGCAGCCGGTCCCAGCCGAAGATCCACAGCCCGATGAACGTCGACTCGATGAAGAAGGCGGCCAGGGCCTCCATCGCGAGCGGGGCGCCGAAGATGTCGCCGACGAAGCGGCTGTAGGCGCTCCAGTTCATCCCGAACTGGAACTCCTGGACGATGCCCGTGACGACGCCGATGGCGAAGTTGATGAGGAAGAGCTTGCCGAAGAACTTGGTCAGCCGCAGCCAGCGCTCGTCGCCGGTGCGGTGCCACACGGTCTGCATGACCGCGACGAGCGGAGCCAGGCCGATCGTCAGCGGTACGAACATGAAGTGGTACACGGTGGTGATGCCGAACTGCCACCGCGCCAGGTCGAGTGCGTCCACAGGTGCTCCCGGTCGTCGCATGAGCACGGCAGGGCGCCGGCTCCAGTGCGAAGGTAGGTCGGTGGTGATCCGCGTCTCCGGGACCTTCTGCCCCCGGGCCCGGGGACCGGTCCGGGCATCGACGGACACATCGGACAGTGGGTGCAGCCGGGTGAGGAGCCTGACGTGACAGAGGTCCCGGGTGGTCGGCCCGCCGGCGCCACGGACGGTGACGTCCGGGTCACGGTCTGGGTGCGCGGCCGCGTCCAGGGCGTCGGCTTCCGGTGGTGGACCCGGGCCCGCGCCCTCGAGCTCGGCCTCGTCGGCGCCGCCGTCAACCTCGACGACGGCCGGGTCGAGGTGACCGCCCAGGGCCCCGCCGCCGGGTGCGAGGCCCTCGTCGAGCTCCTGTCCGAGCAGCCCCCGCGCGACCCGCCGCCCGGCGCGGCCCGCAGCGTCCTGCGCCGGCCGGGCCACGTCGACGCCGTCGTCGTCCGCCGCTCCGCCCCCCGCCCCGGCCAGACCGGCTTCCTCGAGCGCTGACCCCGCCCGGCTGCGGGCAGGACACGCCGCCCTGGCCGCGGGTGCGGGCGGTTCTGCAGGACACGCGCGCGGCGTGTCCTGCCAAAGTGCCCGCACTCCGCAGCCACCTCGACCGGGAACCCGCCCGAGTGTGCGTCCGGGTCAGCCGAGTGTGTCCGCGAAAGGTTGGCCCGGAGGCCGTGACCGCGCTCTTGGCGGACACACGGGCGGGCGAGGAGGGCGGTGTGTCCGCGAAGTGTCCGCTCAGGCCGCCCGGGCGTGCACGATGCGGACACACCGCGGCCGCCGACGTGGGTGCGGGCAGGACACGCCGTCCGCGCCCCGGGTGCGGGCGGTTCCGCAGGACACGCGGATGGCGTGTCCTGCCGAAGTGCCCGCACCCGCCGGCAGATGTGGGTGAGCCCGACGTGGGGACGCCTCCGACGACGTGGGTGCGGGCGGTTCCGCAGGACACGCCGGCGGTGTGTCCTGCCGAAGTGCCCGCAGCCGGGCGGGAGGGGCGGGCGCGGACACACCGGGCGGCGGGCGCGGCGGAACCCGGGGTGGTGGCGGGGGCGTGGGTACAGTGAGGCGCACCTTCCCCGCCGTACCCGGTCCACCCCACCGCCTGGCGGGGGCGGACCACCTGCCACCACCGGGCTCGACCAGCCGGCGAGGAGAACGACGCGTGCACCTCAAGAGCCTGACCCTGCGCGGCTTCAAGTCGTTCGCCTCGGCGACGACGCTGCGCCTGGAGCCCGGGATCACGTGCGTCGTCGGGCCGAACGGCTCGGGCAAGTCCAACGTCGTCGACGCGCTGTCCTGGGTCATGGGCGAGCAGGGCGCCAAGAGCCTGCGCGGCGGCAAGATGGAGGACGTCATCTTCGCCGGCACCTCCGGCCGCCCCCCGCTGGGCCGGGCCGAGGTCAGCCTGACGATCGACAACACCGACGGCGCCCTGCCGATCGACTACACCGAGGTGACGATCAGCCGGACGATGTTCCGCTCCGGCGGCTCGGAGTACGCGATCAACGGCACCGCCTGCCGGCTGCTCGACATCCAGGAGCTCCTGTCCGACTCCGGGATCGGCCGGGAGATGCACGTCATCGTCGGCCAGGGGCAGCTCGACGCCGTCCTGCACGCCTCGCCCGAGGAGCGCCGCGCGTTCATCGAGGAGGCCGCGGGCGTCCTCAAGCACCGCAAGCGCAAGGAGCGCGCACTGCGCAAGCTCGACGCGATGCAGGGCAACCTCATGCGCCTGGGCGACCTCGTCGCCGAGATCCGCCGCCAGCTCAAGCCGCTCGGCCGCCAGGCGGAGGTCGCCCGCAAGGCGCAGGTCGTCCAGGCGGACGTGCGCGACGCGCGCGCCCGGCTGCTCGCCGACGACCTCGTCACCCTGACGTCCACCCTCGAGGCCGAGGTCGCCGACGAGACCGCGCTGCGCGCCCGCAAGGAGGAGGTCGAGGCCGAGCTCGCCGCCGCCCGGGCCCACCTCGCCGAGGTCGAGCAGGCCGCCGCGGGCGCCGCGCCGCGCCTGGCCCGCGCCCAGGAGACCTGGTACCGGCTCTCGTCGCTGCGGGAGCGGCTGCGCGGCACCGCGTCCCTCGCCGAGGACCGGCTCCGGATGCTCGCCGAGGCCGAGCCGGAGCGCACCCCCGGCCGCGACCCCGAGGAGCTCGAGGCCCAGGCGCGCGCGGTGCGCGAGCAGGAGGAGGCGCTCGCCGAGGAGGTCGAGGAGGCCCGCGTCGTCCTCGCCGAGGCCGTCGAGCACAAGCACGAGGCCGAGCGGGCCGAGGCCGAGGAGGAGCGCCGCGTCGCCGCGCTCCTGCGTGCCGCCGCCGACCGGCGCGAGGGCCTGGCCCGGCTCGCCGGGCCGGTCGCCGCGCGCCGCAGCCGGATCGAGGCCCTCACCGAGGAGCACGGACGCGTCGCCGAGTCGATCGCCGAGGCCGTCGCCCGGGCGGACGCCGCGCAGCAGGAGTTCGCCGCGCTCGAGGGCCAGGTCGCGGGCGTCGAGCAGGGCGAGGAGGGCCTCGACGCCGAGCACGAGGAGGCCTCGCAGGCGCTGGAGACCGCGCTCGCCGAGGTCGAGCGGCTCGTCGCCGCCGAGCGCGAGGCCGAGCGCGACCGGGCGACGTGGACCGCCCGGCGCGAGGCCCTCGAGCTCGGCCTGCGGCGCAAGGACGGCGCGGGCGCGCTGCTCGCGGCGGGGGAGCGGCTGTCCGGCGTCCTCGGCTCCGTCGCCGCGCTGCTGCAGGTCGAGCCGGGGCACGAGAACGCCGTCGCCGCGGCCCTCGGCGCCGCGGCGGACGCCGTCGTCCTCGAGGGCGCCGACGGCGCCCGGGCCGCGCTCGCCCAGCTCAAGGACGACGACGCCCGCCGCGCCGCCCTCGTCGTCGCCGGCGCCCGTCCCGCGACGGCGGACCCCGCCCGCCCCGCGCTCGAGGCCGGCAGCCGCTGGGCGCGCGACCTCGTCCGGGCGCCCGACGCCCTCGCCGGCAACCTCGACCGGCTCCTCGACCGCGTCGCCGTCGTCCCCGACCTCGACACCGCGTGGCGGCTCGTCGGGGCGCACCCGGACTGCACGGCCGTGACCTTCGACGCCGACGTCGTCTCCGTCGCCCTCGTCCAGGGCGGCTCGGCGTCCGCGCCCTCCTTGCTCGAGGTGCAGGCCGCCGTCGACGAGGCGACCGA
>JBQGCR010000624.1:0-2602 GCA_052038585.1 Kineosporiaceae bacterium | reverse complement strand
CGAGGGCGTTCGCCGCACCGGCCCCGGCGGCCAGGCGCAGGGCGGCCGCGAGGTCGTCCGGGGTGTCGGCGAGGGAGGCGAGCAGGCCGCCGAGGAAGCTGTCGCCCGAGCCGATCCGGTAGGTGCCGCGCACGCCGAGGGACAGGCGCAGCGCCTGGCCGTCCCGCGGCGCGGCGACGGCGCCCGACGAGCCGGCCGTGACGATCGCCACGGACGTCAGCGGCGCCCGGTCGAGCAGCTGGGCGGCGAGGACGGCGGGGTCCGGCGTCGCGGGCTCGTCGTCGTCGGCGGCGTAGCCGGTCCCGTGGCCGGTGCCGAGGACGGCGGCGGCCTCGGCGACGTTGACCTTGAGCAGGTCCGCGCCCGCGCCGGCCGCGGCCGCGAGCGCGGTCGTGTGGGTGTCGACGGCGACCCGGGCGCCGGCGCCCTTGGCGGCGGCGACGAGGTCGGCGAGGGCCTCCGGGACGAGCTTGGGGGGCATCGACCCGGACAGGCAGACCCACGACGGGTGCTCGTCGCAGAGCCGGACCACCTTGGCCTTGAGGTCGTTCCACGCCTTCGGCGTCATCGCGGGGATCGGCTCGAAGAACTCGGTCGAGGTGCCCGCGCGCTCGTCGACGACGGAGACGCACTGGCGGGTCGGGGTGCTCGCCGGCACGGTGCCGACGCGCATCCCGCTGCCGGCGAGCATCGCGAGCAGCCACGCGCCGGAGTCCCCGCCGAGCACGCCCGCCGCGACGACGTCGGCCCCGAGCGTGTGCGCGGCCCGGGCGACGTTGAAGCCCTTGCCGCCCGCGACCCGGTGGACGAGGTGCGGGCGGTGCGGCGTCCCCGGCTCCAGCGCCGGCACGACGTAGGTGATGTCGATGCTCGGGCTCAGCGCCACGCACACCACCCGGGCCGGGCGGCGGCCGGTCCCGGGCACGCTCATCGGCACGGCAGGCTCATCGGCACGGCACGCTCCTCGGCACGGCACGCTCCTCGTCACGGCCAGCCCACGGCGGAGGGCTGGGGGAACCCACCCTGCCATGCGCCCCAGGCGACGACGACGGCGACCGCGGGCACCGCCGCCCAGACCAGGAGCCGGGCCGCCCCGCGACCCCGCGCGCCGGCCACGAGGGCGAGCCCGGCGACGGCGAGCGAGCCGGGGGCGGTGCCGCCCTCGAGCGCGTTCGTCGCCCACGTCAGGCCCACGGCGACGGCCGTCGCGGCGCCGAGCACGGGGCGGGGGACCGGTCGGTCGTCGAGAGCCCGGACGACGGCGGCCGCGACGAGGGCGAACCCGGCGTACCAGAGCCAGTGCCCGACCACCTCGTCCCACAGGTGCGCCGGCTCCCCGGGCGCGGCGTTGCCGATGCTGTTCGCGGCGAGGTGGATCCCGTGGCCCTGCGTGTACAGGACGGCGCCGACGGCGGCCAGGCCCCACCCGAGGCGGTCGCTCCCCGCCGCGCGCAGCGCCGCGAGCGCCGGCAGGAGGACGGCGTACGGCGTGAGCAGGTCGAGCCAGTCGGCCCACCGGGTCGCCGACGTCCCGACCGCGCCGAGCGGGGTGAACAGGGTCCCGCCGTGCTGGAGGACGGCGTAGGCGAGCGCGGCGACGGCGAGCGGCGGCCACGGCGAGCGGGGACCGCCGGACGGCTGACGCGGGTGCACGCGGTCACGGTAGGGCCGACGGGGTGTCACCCGTCGCGACATGGCCGCAGCGTGCCCGCCTTGCTACCGTGGAGGGGTTGAGTTCCGGCGTGGGTGATGCCGCAGGCCCAGAGGGGTCGCGCCGGGTCAGACGGTTCGGCCCCGGTGCGTCGTCGCCCGTGGGTCGGTCGCCGTCCGCCCTTCCACCCCCGGACCACCCCGAAAGGTGAACCCTTCCATGACGTTCGACTACAAGGTCGCCGACCTCTCCCTGGCCGCGGCCGGCCGCCACGAGATCCGCCTCGCCGAGCACGAGATGCCGGGCCTCATGGCCCTGCGCGAGGAGTTCGGCCCGACGCAGCCGCTCGCCGGCGCGCGGATCACCGGCTCGCTGCACATGACGGTCCAGACCGCCGTCCTCATCGAGACGCTCACCGCGCTCGGCGCCGACGTCCGCTGGGCGTCGTGCAACATCTTCTCCACCCAGGACTCCGCGGCCGCCGCGATCGTCGTCGGCCCGGAGGGCACGCCCGAGGAGCCCAAGGGCGTCCCGGTCTTCGCCTGGAAGGGCGAGTCGCTCGAGGAGTACTGGTGGTGCACCGAGCAGGTGCTCGCGTGGGAGGGCTTCGACGGCCCGAACATGATCCTCGACGACGGCGGCGACGCCACGCTCCTCGTCCACAAGGGCGTCGAGTTCGAGGCCGCCGGCGCCGTCCCGGCGACCGAGGACGGCGACTCCGAGGAGTACCGCGTCATCCTCGACGTGCTGCGCGCCTCCCTCGCCCGTGACCCGCAGCGCTTCACGCGGATGGCGGCCGGCATCAAGGGCGTCACCGAGGAGACGACGACGGGCGTCCACCGCCTGTACGAGTTCTTCAAGGAGGGTCGCCTGCTCTTCCCGGCGATCAACGTCAACGACTCGGTGACGAAGAGCAAGTTCGACAACAAGTACGGCACGCGCCACTCGCTC
>JBQGCR010000623.1:0-2617 GCA_052038585.1 Kineosporiaceae bacterium | reverse complement strand
GGTGTCGTTCACCCCCACCCTGGCGCCGATGGCCCGCGGGATCCTCGCGACGTGCACCGCCCGGCTCGCGCCCGGGGCGGAGCCGGCCGCGGTCCGGGGGGCCTGGGAGAAGGCCTACGCCGACGAGCCCTTCGTCCACGTGCTGCCCGAGGGGACGTGGCCGCGGACGGCGGACACCCTCGGCGCCAACGCCGTCCACGTCCAGGTGACCGTCGACGAGCGCGCCGGGCGCGTCGTCGCCGTCGCCGCGATCGACAACCTCACCAAGGGCACCGCCGGCGGGGCGGTCCAGTCCGCCAACCTGGCGCTCGACCTGCCCGAGGGTCTCGGCCTGCCCCTCGTGGGGGTCGCCCCGTGAGCACGTCTCTCCCGCACGGGTTCCGGGCGGCCGGCGTGACCGCCGGGCTCAAGGCCAGCGGCCGCCCCGACCTCGCGCTCGTCGTCAACGACGGGCCCGACCACCACGCCGCAGGGGTCTTCACGGCGAACCGCGTCCAGGCGGCCCCGGTGACGTGGTCCCGGCAGGTCCTCGCCGACGGCCGGGTCGACGCCGTCGTCCTCAACTCCGGCGGGGCGAACGCCTGCACCGGGCCCGAGGGCTTCCTCGACACGCACCGCACCGCCGAGCACGTCGCCGCGGTGCTCGGCTGCTCGGCCGGGGACGTCGCCGTCTGCTCCACCGGGCTCATCGGCGAGCGGCTGCCCATGGACCTGCTCCTGCCCGGCGTCGACGCGGCGGCGGCGACGCTCTCCGCCGACGGCGGGGACGACGCCGCGGTCGCCATCATGACGACGGACACCCGCCCCAAGACCGCTGCGGCGCAACGGGACGGCTGGTCGGTCTCCGGGATGGCCAAGGGCGCCGGCATGCTCGCGCCGGGCCTGGCGACGATGCTCGTCGTCCTCGTGACCGACGCCGTCGCCGAGCCGGCCGCGCTCGACGCGGCGCTGCGGGCGGCGACCCGGGTGACCTTCGACCGCGTCGACTCCGACGGCTGCATGTCGACCAACGACACCGTCCTGCTGCTCGCCTCCGGCGCGTCCGGCACCGCGCCCGCGCAGGCCGAGCTCGACGACGCCGTGCGCGCCGTCTGCGCCGACCTCGCCCGCGCGCTCGTCGGCGACGCCGAGGGCGCGAGCCACGACATCGCCGTCGAGGTCGTCCGCGCGGCGAGCGAGGACGACGCCGTCGAGGTCGCCCGGGCCGTGACCCGCAGCAACCTGTTCAAGGCCGCCGTCTTCGGCAACGACCCGAACTGGGGCCGCGTGCTCGCGGCGGTCGGGACGACGTCGGCGACGTTCGACCCGCTCGCCCTCGACGTGAGCATCAACGGCGTCCAGGTGTGCCGGGCGTGCGGCGTCGGCGACGACCGCGCCGGCGTCGACATGAGCGCCCGCGAGGTCCGCGTCGTCGTCGACCTCCACGCCGGCGACGCGACCGCGACCGTCTGGACGAACGACCTCACCCACGACTACGTCCACGAGAACAGCGCGTACTCCACATGAGCGAGCAGCAGGCCGATGACCAGGCACTGACCCCCGGCGCGAAGGCGGCCGTCCTCGTCGAGGCGCTGCCGTGGCTGCAGCGCTTCGCCGGTGCGGTCGTCGTCGTCAAGTACGGCGGCAACGCGATGGTCGACGACACCCTCAAGCGGGCCTTCGCGGCCGACATGGTCTTCCTCCGCGCGGCCGGGCTCAAGCCGGTCGTCGTGCACGGCGGCGGGCCGCAGATCTCGGCGATGCTCGGCCGGCTGGGCATCGCCAGCGAGTTCCGCGGCGGCCTGCGCGTGACGACGCCCGAGGCGATGGACGTCGTCCGCATGGTCCTCGTCGGCCAGGTCGGCCGCGAGCTCGTCGGGCTCATCAACGCCGGCGGCGGCCGCGGGGTCGGGCTGTCCGGCGAGGACGCGGGACTGTTCCGCGCCGAGCGCCGCGGGGCGGTCGTCGACGGGACGACGGTCGACGTCGGGCTCGTCGGGGACGTCGTCGAGGTCGACCCGTCCGCGGTGCTCGACCTCATCGAGGCCGGCCGGATCCCCGTCGTCTCGACGGTGGCGCCGGACGAGGACGGCCAGGTGCTCAACGTCAACGCCGACACCGCCGCCGCGGCGCTCGCCGTCGCGCTGGGCGCCGCGAAGCTCGTCGTCCTCACCGACGTCGAGGGGCTCTACGCCGCGTGGCCCGACCGGTCCTCGCTGCTGTCGGAGGTCGCGGCGAGCCGGCTCGAGGCGATGCTCCCGACGCTGGAGTCCGGGATGATCCCGAAGATGGAGGCGTGCCTGCGGGCCGTCCGCGGGGGCGTCCCGCAGGCGACGGTCATCGACGGCCGCGTCGAGCACAGCGTCCTGCTCGAGGTCTTCACGCCCGAGGGCGTCGGCACGATGGTGCTCCCCGACGCCGTGGCCACGGCGCCCGACCAGGAGGTCCCGGCATGACGGCGCTCGACGAGATCGGTTCCGCCGCAGCGCTTCCCGGTGCCGCGTGGACCCAGCGGTACGCCGCGGCGGTGATGAACACCTTCGGGACGCCGCAGCGGGTGCTCGTGCGCGGCGAGGGCTGCTACGTCTGGGACGCCGACGGCAACCGCTACCTCGACCTGCTCGCGGGCATCGCGGTC
>JBQGCR010000622.1:0-1710 GCA_052038585.1 Kineosporiaceae bacterium | reverse complement strand
GAGACCGACCTCGACCGCGCCGGCCGCTCGCTCGTCGAGGCGGGCCGCGGCCGGGCCGCCGACGTGCTCGGCCCGCTCGACCGCCTCGACGTGCTCGTCGTCGGGGCCGGCGCGATGAGCGGCCTCGCCGTCGCGACGGCGCACCGGGCGGGCGCGCGCTCCCTGACGATCGTCAACCGGACGCCGGAGAAGGCGGCCCGGCTCGCCGCGACCGTCGGCGGGACGGCCCGGCCGGTCGCCGAGCTCGCCGACGCGCTCGGCGCCGCCGACGTCGTCCTGTCGAGCACCGGCGCCGTCGGGCACGTCCTCGACGTCGACCGCGTCGCCCCGGCGCTGGCCCGGCGCGCCGGCCGCCCGCAGGTCCTCGTCGACCTCGCGCTGCCGCGCGACGTCGCCCCCGAGGTCGCCGACCTCGACGGCGCGACCGTCGTCGACCTCGAGGCGCTCGGGCACCTGCTCGCCGTCCACGGCCGCGGCGTCGACGTCGGCGCCGTCCGCCAGATCGTCGCCGACGAGGTGACCGCCTACCTCGCGACCCAGCGGGCGCAGGCCGTGGCGCCGACCGTCGTCGCGCTGCGCGCGCACGCCCGCTCGGTCGTCGACAGCGAGCTCGCGCGGCTGTCCGCGCGGCTGCCCGACGTCGACGACCGGGTCCGCACCGAGGTCGCCCAGGCCGTCCACCGCGTCGTCGAGAAGCTCCTCCACACCCCGACCGTGCGGGTCAAGGAGCTCTCCGCCGGGCCGCAGGGCAGCGCGTACGCCGAGGCGCTGCGCCGGCTGTTCGACCTGCCCGGCGAGCACGTCGAGGCCGTGAGCGACCGGCGCGCCGGCATGGCGCCCGAGCGCCCGGGCCTGGCCGGGGCGCTGTCCGCGCCGGTCACCGAGCCGCTCACCGGGGAGCTGTCGGTCGAGGACATCCTCCGTGCGACGGGGGGTGCGGCGTGACGGCCACCGCACCGGCCCGCCCCGAGGGCACGACCCTGCGCCTGGGGACCCGCCGCTCCGCGCTCGCGACGACGCAGTCCGGCTGGGTCGCCGGCCGGATCGCCGAGCTCGGGGCCGTCGCCGAGCTCGTCGAGGTGACGACGCACGGCGACGTGACGAAGGCCTCCCTCGCCTCCCTCGGCGGCACCGGCGTCTTCGTCACCGCGCTGCGCGAGGCGCTGCTCGGGCGCACCGTCGACCTCGCCGTGCACTCCCTCAAGGACCTGCCGACCGCCGACGCGGACGGCCTCGTCGTCGCGGCGGTCCCGGTCCGCGAGGACCCGCGCGACGTCGTCGTCGCCTCCGGCGGCCGCACGCTCGGCGAGCTGCCGGCCGGCGCCCGCGTCGGCACCGGCTCGCCGCGGCGCGCCGCGCAGCTGCGGGCGCTCGGCCTCGGGCTCGAGGTCGTCGACATCCGCGGCAACGTCGACACCCGCGTGCGGATGGTCACCGACGGCACGCTCGACGCCGTCGTCCTCGCCCGCGCGGGCCTGGCCCGGCTCGGGCGCGCCGACGAGGCGACCGAGGTGCTCGACCCGCTGCAGATGCTCCCCGCGCCGGGCCAGGGCGCGCTCGCGGTCGAGTGCCGCACCGACGACGAGGCGCTCGTCGCGCTGCTCGCCGGCCTCGACGACCTGCCGACCCGGCTCGCGGTCACCGCCGCGCGGTCGCGGGGGGCGGCCGCCGCCGCGCGGGGCGCGCGCGCCCCAGGCGCGGGCCCCGCCC
>JBQGCR010000621.1:0-3738 GCA_052038585.1 Kineosporiaceae bacterium | reverse complement strand
GCCGCGAGCGCCTCCTTGGCCGGGGACGGCGGCAGCGGCTCGAGGGCGTCGACGGCGTCGTGCGCCCAGGCCTGGGCGGTGGCCCGGGCCCGGTCCATCGCCGGGTGCTCGCGCAGCGCGGCGACCGCGCGGGCGAGGTCCGCGTCGTCGGACAGGTCGGCGTCGAGGAGGTCGACGAGCGCGGCCGAGTCGGCGTCGCCCGCGGCGGCGTCGGCCCGGACGAAGAGGACGGGCAGGGTCGGGACGTGCTCGCGCAGGTCCGTCCCGGGCGTCTTGCCGGACAGCGTGCCGTCGCTCGTGAGGTCGATGACGTCGTCGGCGAGCTGGAAGGCGACCCCGACCCGCTCCCCGTACTCGACGAGGACGTCCTGCACGCCCTCGTCGCAGCCGGCGAACATCGCGCCGAACCGCGCCGAGGTCGCGATGAGCGAGCCGGTCTTGCCGGAGAGCACGTCGAGGTAGTGCTCGACCGGGTCCTGCTCCGGCGCCGGGCCGACGGTCTCGTGGAGCTGGCCGAGGCACAGCCGCTCGAACGTCTCGGCCTGCAGCCGCACGGCCTGCGGGCCGAGGTCGGCGACGACCCGGGAGGCCCGGGCGAAGAGCAGGTCACCGGTGAGGATGGCGACCGAGTTGCCCCAGACCTCGTGCGCCGCCGGGGCCCCGCGCCGCACGGGCGCGGAGTCCATGACGTCGTCGTGGTACAGCGTCGCGAGGTGGGTGAGCTCGACGACGACGGCGGCGTCGTCGATCTCCGGCCGGGTCGGGTCGCCGAGGTGCGCGGCGAGCAGGGTGAGCATCGGGCGCACCCGCTTGCCGCCGGCCTCGACGAGGTGGCGCGACGTCGCGTCCGCGAGGCCGTCGCTCTGCCGCACGGCGTCGAGCAGGCGGCCCTCGACCCGCTCGAGCCCGGCCCGGACCGCCTCCTGGAGGTCCGGGGCGGCCAGCGCCAGGTCGAGGGCGGCCGTCGGCACGCCCGCAGCGGGGACGCTCACGGCAGGAACAGCGCCGACTGCTGGGCGAGGTCGAGGACGAGGCTCGGGTACACCCCGAGGACGATCGTCGCGGCGGCGCCGACGGCCACCGCGAAGGCCGTCATCGGGCCCGCCGTCGTCACCGTCGTCGTCTCGCTCGTCGGCTCGGAGAAGTACATGAGGACGATGACCCGGACGTAGAAGAACGCCGCGATCGCCGAGGCGAGGACGCCGACGACGACGAGCCACACGCCGCCGCCCGGCACCGCCTGGTCCACCTGGTCGATCGCCGCGGAGAACACCGCGTACTTGCCCATGAAGCCGCTCGTCAGCGGGATCCCCGCGAAGGCGAGGAGGAAGAGGGTGAAGATGCCGGCGAGCAGCGGCGAGCGGCGGCCGAGCCCGGCCCAGGCGGACAGGTGCGTCGCCTCGCCGGCGACCGAGCCGTCGGCGTCCGTCGTCCGCACGAGGGTGATGAGCGCGAAGGCGCCGATCGTCGTGAAGCCGTAGGCGATGAGGTAGAAGAGCACGCCGGAGACGCCGGCCCGGTCCATCGCGAGGACGCCGACGAGGATGAAGCCCGCGTGCGCGATCGAGGAGTAGGCGAGCATCCGCTTGACGTCGGCCTGGACGATGGCGACGACCGACCCGACGAGCATCGTGAGGATCGCGACGGCGAACATCGCCGGCTGCCAGTCCCACGCGATGCCCGGCAGGGCCACGTACGCGACGCGCAGCAGCGCGCCGAAGGCCGCGACCTTGGTGCACGCGGCCATGAAGCCGGTGATCGGGGTCGGCGCGCCCTGGTAGACGTCCGGGGTCCACGTTTGGAACGGCACGGCGCCGACCTTGAAGAGCAGGCCGACGGCGACGAGGATCGCGCCGAGCAGGAGCAGGGCGTCCATCCCGGCGACCGGGGTCGTCCCCTCGCCGCCGGAGACCGCGGCGGCGATGTCGGCGAAGTTCACCGACCCGGCGAAGCCGAAGAGCAGCGCGGCGCCGAAGAGGAAGAACGCCGAGGAGAACGAGCCGAGGAGGAAGTACTTGAGCGCCGCCTCCTGGGACAGCAGCCGCCGCCGGCGGGCCAGGCCGCACATGAGGTAGAGCGGCAGGGAGAAGACCTCGAGCGCGACGAACATCGTCAGCAGGTCGTTCGCGGCGGGGAAGAGCATCATCCCGCCGACGGAGAAGAGCGTCAGCGGGAAGACCTCGGTGACCTGCAGACCCGCGCGGCGGGCGAGGGACTCCTCCGGCGAGCCGGGGACGGCCGAGGCCTGGGGCGTGAAGGCCGTCGCGCCGTCCTCGCCGCGGTCGGCGATCGTCAGCAGCGCGAGGACCGCGAGGACGAGGATCGTGCCCTGGAGGAACATCGAGACGCCGTCGACGACGACGGCGCGGCCGGCGGTGACGACGGACCCTCCGTCGCCGAGGGCGTACGCCACGAGCGCGCCGAACGCGGCGAGCAGGCCGCCGACGGACAGCACGACCTGGATGCGCGCGCGGGCGCCGCGCGGGGCGAACGCCTCGACGAGCACCGAGACGACGGCGACCCCGAAGACGATCAGGAGGGGGGCGACCGCCGCGTAGGCGATGTCGGGGGCGGTGAAGTTCACTGACCTGCTCCGTTCTCCGGACCCGCCAGGGTCGGCGCCGGGTCGGTGGCCCCGGCCTGCTCCATGGTGCGCTCGACCGCCGGGTTGAGGACGTCGAGGACGGGCTTGGGGTAGAACCCGAGGGCGAGGATCACCGCGAGCAGCGGGGCGACGACCCAGGTCTCGCGGGCCTTGACGTCCTTCCAGCCGGCGGAGTACTCGCGGGTCGGCCCGGTGAACATCCGCTGGTAGGTCAGCAGGATGTACAGGGCGGCGAGGATGATCCCGAGGGTCGCGACGACGCCCGCGGCCGGGTAGCGCTGGAACGTCCCGATGAGCACGAGGATCTCCGAGACGAAGCTCGACAGGCCCGGCAGCGCCAGGCTCGACAGGCCTGCGACGAGGAAGAGCCCGGACAGCACCGGGACGGCGCGCTGGAGCCCGCCGAAGTCGTCGATCCGGGTGCTGCCCCGGCGCGCGGCGAGGAAGCCGCCGAGGAGGAACAGCGCACCGGTGGAGAAGCCGTGGTTGACCATGTAGAGCGTCGAGCCGGCGTGCCCGGTCGAGGTGAGGGCGAAGATCCCGAGCACGATGAAGCCGAAGTGCGAGATCGACGTGTAGGCGATGAGCCGCATGAGGTCGCTCTGGCCGATCGCGAGCAGCGCGCCGTAGAGCACCGAGACGAGCGCGAGGACGACGACCGCCGGCGCGGCCCACCGGGAGGCCTGCGGGAACAGGGGCCGGCACAGGGTGAGCATGCCGATGGTGCCGACCTTGTCGAGCACGCCGACGAGGAGGACCGACGTCGTCGGCGGCGCCTCGGCCGCGGCGTCGGGCAGCCACGTGTGGACCGGCCACATCGGGGCCTTGACGGCGAAGGCGAAGAAGAAGCCGAGGAAGAGCAGCCGCTCGGTGACGTCGCTGGAGAACTCCAGCCCGGTGAGGTTGCTCGTGAGGAAGCCGTCCGGGCCGCCGGGGCCGGCGACGTACACGCCGATCACCGCGACGAGCATGACGAGCCCGCCGAGCAGGGAGTACAGGAGGAACTTCACCGCGGCGTAGCGCCGGTTCGGGCCGCCGTAGGACCCGATGAGGAAGTACACCGGGACGAGCATCGCCTCGAAGAAGACGTAGAAGAGGAAGACGTCCCGGGCGGCGAAGACGCCGACCATGAA
>JBQGCR010000620.1:0-4499 GCA_052038585.1 Kineosporiaceae bacterium | reverse complement strand
GACGCCCCGACCTCGCCGTCGTCGGCGTCGAGCCGGTCGGCAACGACAGCCTGCGCCGCAGCCTCGCCGCGGGCCGGCCGGTCGACGCCCCGGGCGCCGCGACGCTCGCCGACGGCCTGCGCCCGACCCGCGTCGGCGCGCTGCCGTACGCGGTCGCGACCGGGCCGACGCCCGTCGCCGAGGTGCTCACGGTGGACGACGCCGAGATCGCCACGGCCCTGCACCGGCTGCTCCTGCTCGGCCGGCTGCTCGTCGAGCCGTCCGCCGCCGCGGCCCTCGCCGGGGCCGTCCGGCACGGGCGCGCGCACCCCGGCACGCACGTCGGCGTCCTGCTCACCGGCGGCACCCTCGACGAGCACGTGCTGCTCGGCGTGCTCGCCGGCGGGGCCGGGGCGTCCCGGTGAGCCGGCTGCGGCTCGGCGTCGTCCTCGGCGGCGCCGGGGCCGAGCACGACGTCTCGTGCGCCTCGGGCCTGGCGGTCGTCCGCGCCCTGGCCGCCGACCGGTACGACACGGTCGTCCTCGGCCTCGACCGGTCCGGCGACCTCCACCTCGTCCCGGACTCCGTCGTCGACCGCCTCCGCACGCCCCTGCCCGGACGCCGCGCCCTCGACGACCGGCTCGAGGTGACCGGCCCGCGGGTCCGCCTCGACCGCCGGGTCGACGCCCCTGGCGCGCTCGTCGTCCCCGCCACCGGCACCGAGCCGGTCGCCGCGCTCGACGTCGCCTTCCCCGTGCTCCACGGGCCGGGCGGCGAGGACGGCACCGTGCAGGGCTGGTTCGAGGTGCTCGGGCTGCCCTACGTCGGCTGCGGCGTGCTCGCCTCGGCCACCGGCATGGACAAGGTCGCGGCCAAGCGCGCCTGGCGGGCCGAGCAGGTGCCGGTGACCCCCTACGTCGTCCTCGACCGCGCCGGCGCGCAGGCGGACCCGCTCGCGGCGACCGCCCACCTGCGGCTGCCGCTCTACGTCAAGCCGGCCCGGATGGGCTCCTCGATCGGCGTCACCCGGGTCGACGTCCGCGACGGCGCGACGCTCGCCGCGGCGCTCGCCGTAGCCTTGGCGCACGACGACGTCGTCCTCGTCGAGCAGGGGGTCACCGGGCGCGAGCTCGAGGTCGGCGTCCTGGCCGCGCAGGACGGCGAGGGCGTCGACGTCAGCGTCGTCGGGGAGGTCGGCGTGAGCGGTGGCTGGTTCGACTGGGACCAGAAGTACCTCGGCGACGCCGACCCCATGACGGTGCCCGCGGACCTCGACCCGGGCGTCGACCACGAGGCGCGCCGCCTCGCCGAGCGCGCGTTCGCCGCGATCGGCGGCGAGGGGCTCGCCCGCGTCGACCTGTTCCTCGACCGCGCGGGGCGCCTCGTCGTCAACGAGGTCAACACGATGCCGGGCTTCACCGCGCACTCGATGTTCCCCAAGGTCTGGGCCGCGCAGGGCGTCGGCTACGCGGCGGTCCTCGACCGGCTCGTCGCCCACGCGCTGCACCGCGGCGCCCGGACCCGCCGGGCGGGGGTGGCCGCGTGATGCTCCTGTCCGACCCCCGGGTCGCCGCGCTCGCCTGGGGCGAGTGCGGCGAGCCCCTCGTCGACCTGCGCGAGCGCGGCCTGCTCGTCGACGACCGGCTCGCCGACCCGCTCGGCCTGCACGCGCGGCTGCGGCTCGGCCTCGCCGAGCGCCTCGTCGCGGCGCAGCACCGGCTGCCCCCCGGCCTGCGGCTGCTCGTCGTCGAGGGCTACCGGCCGCCGGCGCTCCAGCGGGCGTACTTCGACGAGTACGCCGGGCAGGTCCGCGCGGCCCGGCCGGGACTGGCCGAGCCCGAGGTGCTCGTCGAGGCGAGCCGGTACGTCTCCCCGCCCGCGGTCGCGCCGCACTGCACCGGTGCGGCGGTCGACCTCACGCTCACCGGGCCGGACGGCGAGCTCGACCTCGGGACGGCCGTCAACGCGAGCCCGCTGGACAGCGACGGCGCGTGCGTCACCGCGGCGCCGCAGGTGACCGGCGCGCCGCGGCGGGCCCGGGACGTCCTCGCCGCGGCGATGGCCGCGGCCGGGTTCGTCAACTACCCGACCGAGTGGTGGCACTGGTCCTACGGGGACCGCTACTGGGCGGCCACCCGGCGCCGGACGACGACGCTCTACGCGCCGGTCGACCCCGCGGACGTCACGGCGGGGTCGTCGTGGGTGGCGTGAACCGTCCGGACCCAGGCGGTGAAGAGCGCGCCGCCGCCGGGGTGCCGGGCGACCTCGATCCCGCCGCCGTGCAGGGCGGCGTTCTCGGCGGCGATCGCCAGGCCCAGGCCGCTGCCCTCGGACCGGGCGCGGCCGGCGTCGGCCTTCCAGAAGCGCTCGAAGACGTGCGGGACGGCGTCGTCCGGCACGCCCGCCCCGTGGTCGCGGACGGCGAGGACGACGACGTCACCGTCGGTGCGCACCGTGACCTCCACGGGCGGCGCGCCGTGCCGCAGCGCGTTGCTCACGAGGTTGGCCAGGACGACGTCGACCCGCCGCGCGTCGACCCCGGCGACGACCGGCTCGACGTCGGTGACGACGTCCGGGGGACCCCAGCCGCGCCGGCCGAGCGTCGCCGCGACGAGCCCGGGCAGGTCGACCTCGTCGGGGACGAGCCGCTGGGAGCCGGCGTCGAAGCGGGAGATCTCGAGGATGTCGTCGACGAGGACCCGCATCCGGTGCGTCGAGTCGATGACGAGGGCGGCGGCCCGGGCGGCGTCCGGCGTCATCCGGGCGATCTCCGGCTCGAGCACCTCGGCGACCGCGGTCATCGTCGCGACCGGGGTGCGCAGCTCGTGCGAGACGTCCCCGGCGAACCGGCGGGCCTGGGCCTCGAGGATCTCCAGGCGCCGCACCTGGCGGTCGAGGGAGCGGGTCATCTCGTTGAAGGAGCGCACCAGGGAGGCCAGCTCGTCGTCGCCGCGGGGCTGCAGGCGCACCGACAGGTCGCCCTCGGCGACGTGCCGGGCGGCCGTGGACACCTGCGCGACGGGGCGGACGACGCGCCGGGTCGCCAGGGCCGACAGGCCCGCGGCCACGACGAGCACGACGAGCACCGCCACGAGGACGCCGCCGGTGAGCACCGGGCCGGTGCCCCAGCGGTCCACGAGCGGCCGGGCGAGCTGCGTGAGGTCCAGCACCAGGCCGGCGAGCTGGTCCACGGCGCCCGTCGCGCGGCCGTAGAGGAGCAGGACGAGCATGACGGCGGCACCGACGCCGGCGGAGACCACCGCGACGAGCAGGAAGAGCCACAGGAGCTGGCGGCGGAAGGAGACCACGGCCGGCTACAGCGGGCCGAGGCGGTAGCCGAAGCCGCGCACCGTCTGGACGAGCACCGGCGACGCCGGCACGTCCTCGATCTTGGCGCGCAGGCGCTGGACGCACGCGTCGACGAGCCGGGAGTCGCCGAGGAAGTCCTGGTCCCACACCTGCTCGAGGAGCTGGCCGCGGGAGAAGACCCGCTCCGGCGCGGCCGACAGCACGAGGAGCAGCCGCAGCTCGGTCGGGGTCAGCTCGACCGGCCGGCCGGCCCGCGTGACGACGAGCGCCTCCCGGTCGACGACGAGGTCGCCGAACACCGCCCGGCGCGCGGGCGCCGCCGGGGCGCCGACGCGGTCGACCCGGCGCAGCAGCGCCCGGATCCGGGCGTCGAGGACCCGCGGCTCGACCGGCTTGGCGACGTAGTCGTCCGCGCCCGCCTCGAGCCCGGCGACGACGTCGAAGTCGTCCGCCCGCGCGGTGAGCATGAGGATCGGCACGGTCCCGCCCGCGGCGCCGAGCGCCCGGACCCGCCGGCAGACCTCGAAGCCGTCGATGCCGGGGAGCATGACGTCGAGGACGACGACGTCCGGGCGGGCGGCGCGGACCCGGTCGACGCCGTCCTCGCCGGTCGCGGCCCGCACGACGCGGTGACCCTGCCGGGTCAGGGCGAGGTCCAGACCCTCGGCCAGCCCGGGGTCGTCCTCGACGAGGAGCACGTGCGCCACGGCGGCCATCATGGCAGCGGCGCGCCGCAAGGCGGCGCCGCGTCACGTCCCCGGACGTCCACAGTCCTGTCACAGGTGCGTCACAGAGGCCACGCCGGACCCCCCCACCCGCGTGTTGCCTGCGTGACGACGTGCGTGAGGCCCCGCGGCCGGGCGGGCCCCGGCAGGCCGCGGCCGACCCATCACTACCCTGGCGCGGTGCCGGAGCCGACGACGCCGACGACCTCGCCCCTGCCGCCGCTGCGGCTCCGGCCCCTCGCCGGCGACGAGCTCGAGGCCTTCGTCGTCGCCGCGGACGGCAGCGGTCTGCAGCTGCCGCAGTGGGCGGCCGTCAAGCCCGACTGGCGTCCGGAGCGGCTCGGGTGGGCCGCACCGGACGGCACCCTCGTCGCGGCGTGCCTCGTGCTCCACCGGGTGCTGCCGCGGGTCGGCCGCAGCTTCGCGTACGTGCCGGAGGGTCCCGTCGTCGCGCCGGGCCTCGAGGACGCCGCGGCGCAGGACCCG
>JBQGCR010000619.1:0-10457 GCA_052038585.1 Kineosporiaceae bacterium | reverse complement strand
CCGTACGCGGGCTCGGCGACGTTCATCTGCTGCTGCTTGGCCACGCTCGTCAGGCCGAGCTTGGCGGCCACGGGACGGCGCCCGAGGAGCCCGACGAGCTCGTCCTGGAGCTCGTACGCCCTGTCGACGTCGAGGCCGTCGGCGTCCGGCGAGATCGCCGTCCGCGTGCGGATCGCCTCGGCGAGACGACGGGGGAGGTCGGTGCTGCTCACCGCGCGTCCGCCTCGCGCCGCAGCTGCAGGGCGACGTCGATGATCATGTCCTCCTGGCCGCCGACCATCCCGCGGCGACCGAGCTCGATGAGCACGTCCCGGACGTCGACGCCGTAGCGCTGCGACGCCCGCCGCGCGTGCAGGAGGAAGGAGCCGTAGACGCCGGCGTAGCCGAGGGTGAGGCCGTCCCGGTCGATGATGCCCATCTGCGGGTGGATCGGGCGCACGACGTCCTGCGCCGCGTCCATCATCGTGAACGTGTCGACCCCGGTCTCGATGCCGGACTTCTCGCAGGTGGCCACGAGCACCTCGGTCGGGCAGTTGCCCGCTCCCGCACCGAGACCCGTCGTGCAGCCGTCGATCTGGTCGGCGCCCTCGGCGAGCGCCGCGAGCGAGTTGGCCACGCCCAGCGAGAGGTTGTTGTGGGCGTGCACGCCGACCTGGACGTCGACGGCCGACTTCACCGCGCCGACCCGGGCCTTGAAGCCGTCCATCGTCATGGCCCCGGCGGAGTCGACGATGTAGACGCAGTCGGCGCCGTAGGACTCCATCCGGCGGGCCTGCTCGGCGAGCTCGGCCGGTGTGATCATGTGCGACATCATGAGGAAGCCGATGGCCTCCATGCCGAGCTCGCGCGCCAGGGCGAGGTGCTGCTCGGCGATGTCGGCCTCGGTGCAGTGGGTGGCGATCCGGGCCACCCGGGCCCCGATGTCGGCCGCCTGCCTCAGGTCGTCCTTGACGCCGATGCCGGGCACGAAGAGGACGGCGATCCGGGCCCGTCGCGCCGACTCGACCGCGACCTTGAGCAGGTCGGTCTCCGGGGTGTGCGAGAAGCCGTAGCTGAACGAGGAGCCACCGAGGCCGTCGCCGTGGGTCACCTCGATGACCGGCACGCCGGCGCTGTCCAGCGCGGTGACGACGCTGCGGACGTGGTCGGCGGTGAACTGGTGGTAGACCGCGTGCGAGCCGTCCCGCAGCGTGGAGTCGGTGAGCCGGAAGGCCCGTCGCGGCTCCTGCGCAGGAACCGTCGTCGTCGCGGCCGTCGTCGGTCCGGTCGTCGGTCCGGTCGTCGTGCTCATGCGGCTGCTCCTGCCCGCGCGGCCATCGCGGCGCCCACCCGGACGGCCGCGGCGGTCATGATGTCGAGGTTGCCGGCGTACGGCGGGAACCAGTCGCCGGCGCCCTCGACCTCGAGGAGGACGACGACCCGGGAGCCGACCGTCCCGCCCGGCGTGCGGTAGGTCTCGTGCTCGAAGACCGGCTCGTTCTTCAGCCGGTAGCCGGGGACGTACTCCTGCACCCGGGCGACCATGTCGAGGACCGAGGTGGCGACCGCCGCCTCGTCGTACCCGTCGGGCAGGGCGCAGAAGACGGTGTTGCGCATGAGGATCGGCGGGTCGGCGGGGTTGAGCACCATGATGGCCTTGCCGTGCGTGGCGCCGCCGACGGCGACGAGCGCGTCGGAGGTGGTGCGGGTGAACTCGTCGATGTTCTGCCGGGTGCCCGGCCCCGCCGAGCGCGAGGAGACCGAGGAGACGATCTCGGCGTAGGGCACCGGGCACACGGCGGAGACCGCCGCGACGACGGGCGTCGTCGCCTGCCCGCCGCACGTCACGAGGTTGACGTTCGGCGCGTCGAGGTGCTCGCGGCCGTTGACCGGCGGCACGACGAACGGTCCGAGCTTGGCCGGGGTGAGGTCGACGACGCGCAGCCCCGCCTCGGCGTACCGGGGCGCCCACTGCCGCAGCACCCGCGCCGAGGTGGCCTCGAAGACGAGGTCGACCTCGTCGGCCCGCTCGAGCAGCCAGCCCGCGCCGTCGGCGCTCGTCTCCAGCCCGGCCTGCCGGGCCCGGGCCAGACCGTCCGAGGCGGGGTCGATGCCGACGACCGCCCGCAGGTCCAGCGACGGCTCCCGCAGGAGCTTCACCATGAGGTCGGTCCCGATGTTGCCGGAACCGACGATCGCGCAACGCATCCGATCTGCCTCCACGTCCGTCGTCGTAGTCCGTGCCCCGGCCTCAGCCGGCGCCGAACCGGGCGGTGACCGTCCCGAGCCGGTCGAAGTCGGCCCGCACGACGTCGCCCGGCGCGACCTCGAAGGCCCGGTGCAGGGCGCCGGTCATGACGAACCACCCCGCCTCGAGGGTGACCCCGTACGGCGCCAGGGTGTTCGCGAGCCACGCCACCGCGGCGACCGGGTCGCCGAGCGCCGCGGCACCCGCGCCGGTGTCCACCGTGCTGCCGTTGCGGGAGACGACCATGCCGACGAGCCGCGGCTCCCAGCCGTCGAGGGGCACCACCCGGGAGCCGAGGACGGTCGCGCCGGACGACGCGAGGTCGGCGATCGTGTCGACGAGGCCGATCTTCCAATCGGCGATCCGGGAGTCGACCATCTCGATCGCCGCGACCGCCCCGCCGAGCGCCCGCCACGCCTGCACCGGGGTCACGCCGGGCCCGGTGAGCGGCCGGTCGAGCACGAGGGCGATCTCTGCCTCGACCTTGGGGGCGATGTACCGGGACAGGTCGACGTCGTGCCCGTCGGGGAAGACCATCGAGGAGAGCACGGGGGCGTAGTCCGGCTGGTCCACGCCGAGCATCTCCTGCATCGGCTTCGACGTCAGCCCGAGCTTGTAGCCGACGGGACCGCCGCCGTCCGCGGCGACGACCCGGGCGACGAGACCCTGCTGGACGGCGTAGGCGTCGTCCACGCCGAGGTCCGGGTGGTCGGCGACGAGCGGCGGTACGGGGGAGCGGGTGGTCATGGCGGTGTGCAGGCGGTCCGCCAGCTCTTCGTGCAGGGCGCTGCGGCCGCCGTCGCCGCTCGTGCCGGACGTCACGGACGTCATCAGTGCCCTCCTCGTCCGCGGTGGCCGAGCCGCTTGCTCGCCGCCGCCGCCGCCTCGACGACGGACTGGGTGATCGCGGCCAGGTCGGCCGACATCCGCGCCGTGGGACCGGCCACGGACATGGCCGCCACGACCTGGCCGGCGCCGTCCCGCACGGCCCCCGCGACCGACGTCGCGCCGACCTCGGACTCGTCGATGTTGTGGGCCCAGCCCTGCCGGCGCACCACCGTGAGCTCCTTGCGCAGGAGCACCGGGTCGGTGACCGTGTACTCGGTCTGCGCGGGCAGGTCCCAGCCCTTCAGGGTGTGGTCGAGCACGTGCGGGTCGAGGTGGGCCAGCAGGACCTTCCCGGTGCTCGTCGAGTGGGCCCAGTTGCGGCGCCCGACGCCGAGGAACATCCGCAGGGTGTGCAGGCTCTGCAGGCGCTCGACGTAGACCACCTCGCGGCCGTCGAGCACGGCGAGGTGGGTCGTCTCCCCGACCCGGTTGCGCAGCATCGTCATCGGCGGCAGGACCGCCTCGGACAGGCCGAAGCCGGGGGACGTCGCCGCCACGAGGTCGTAGACGGCCAGGCCCAGCCGGTAGCGGCCGGTCTCGCGGTCCTGCTCGACGAGGTGCTCGGCCTGAAGCGTGCGCAGGAGGCGGTGCACGGTCGAGGTGGACAGGTCCAGCGCGTGCGCCAGCTCGGTGACGCCGAAGTCGGGGTGCCGGTGGTTGAAGGCCTTGAGCACCCGGACGGCGTTGCGCACGCTCTGGAGCGACTCACCCATGCCGGACCTCCGTGGCGGGGGCGCCCGGGACGCGGCCGGTGCCGCGGACGGCGTCGAGCAGGCTGCGGCGCAGCGCGACCGGGTCGACCTGCCCGGCCGGGGCGGCGGCGACGAGCTCGGCGACCCGGCCGTCCCACGGGACGACGCGCCGGGCCACCTCGAGCGCGAGGAAGGCCTGCGCCTGGCGCAGCCCGGCGGCGGCCGCGCCCTCGAGCTCGTCGACGAGGGACTCCGCGCCCCGGGCACGGGCCCGGATGGCCTCGAAGTCGCGGACGTCGGCGAGGTGGTCCATCGCCAGGCCGGCGCCGGCGTGCGCGGCCTGGTGCCCGGTCAGCTGCGCGCCGGGCTGCACGACGAGGTGGTAGATCGCGGTGGTCACCCCGAGCACCCGCCGCACGGGCAGGTAGGCGGGGCCGGCCTGCTCGTCGACGAGGCCGAGCTCGGGCAGGACGACGGGGTCGAAGAAGCGCAGCGTCCAGCGCAGCCCGTCCACCTCGTCCTGCGTCGCCACCTCCTGCCCGCCGGGCGGCGCGAGCCGGTCGGTGGTGGCGACGACGTGGAGGTTGCGCGCCGCCGCGGCGATGACGGTGAGCCCGGCGTCGTAGAGGCGCAGCCGGCCGCGCACGGCAGGCGGCTGCCCGGCGGCCCCCGAGGCGTAGGCCTGGTGCACGCTGCGCACGTAGTCGGCCATGGCCGTGCGCATCCCCTCGGCGCGTTCGCGGCCCGTGGCGTCGCTGCTCACGCCGCGACCCTACGGAGGCCACCCCCGCCGGACCAGGGGCGTCCCGCTCCGCGGGATGACCGTCGTCCGGTCGGGCGAAGGCCGTCCCGCAGAGCGGGACGTCTGTTCCGCTCCGGCGGCCGGCGTGCCAGCGTGCCCGCATGGGAATCCTGCGGCTGAGCCACGTGGACATCACCGTCCCGGACATGGACCTCGCCAAGGCCTACTACACCGGCGTCATGGGCATGGACCTGGTCTCCGAGACCGCCGACCGTGCCTTCCTCAAGTGCTGGGACGAGGAGGACCACCACTCCCTCGCGGTGCGCTACGACCCGCGCGTGGGGATGGACCGGTTCTCCTTCAAGGTCGAGCGCGAGGACGACCTCGACGAGCTCGAGCGGCGCGTCGAGACCTACGGCTTCCACGTCCACCGGGTGTCCCGGGGCGAGGAGGTCGGCCAGGGCGAGTCGATCCGGTTCGAGACGCCCTCGGGCCACGAGATGGAGCTCGTCCACGAGGTCGAGAAGGTCGGCGGCCGCATCGGCAAGCTCGACCCCGAGCTGCCGGTCGGCCTGCCCGGCATCGCGCCGCCGCGGATGGACCACCTGCTCATCAACGCCGAGGAGGTCGGCGAGGCGGCCAAGTTCTACATGGACGTGCTCGGCTTCCGGATGACCGAGCAGCTCGTCGGCGGGGACGGCCACCAGATCGGCGTCTGGATGGAGCGCTCGCACTCCCCGCACGACCTCGCCGTCGTCAACGGCCCGAACGGCGCCCTGCACCACTTCGCGTTCTGGCTCGACGACTGGGACCACGTCCGCAAGTCCGCGGACATCCTCGCCTACAACGCGATCCAGATCGACGTCGGTCCGACGAGGCACGGGGTCACCCGCGGCAACACCATCTACTTCTTCGACCCGATGGGCACCCGGAACGAGGTCTTCACCGGTGGCTACCGGCCGGACCCCGACTTCCCGACCATCACCTGGACCGAGGACAACATCGGCCAGGCCGTCTTCTACTACGAGGGCGAAGTGAACGACCGCTTCGTCCGCGTCCACACCTGAGGAGCTGGGCATGGGCATCCTGCGGTTGAGCCACGTCGAGGTCCGCTGCCCGGACCTCGAGCTGTCCACCGCCTACTACACCGAGGTCATGGGCCTGCTCGAGACCGCCGTCGAGGACGACGCGGTGTACCTCAAGGGCTGGGACGAGCAGCAGCACCACTCGCTCATCCTGCGCTACGCCCCGACCTACGGCGTCGAGCTCATCGGGTTCAAGGTGCAGGACGCCGTCGACCTCGACGAGCTCCAGGCCGCGATCGAGGCCCAGGGCATCGCGACGAAGCGCTTCGCCGCCGGCGAGATCGGGCCCGGCTCGGGCGACACGGTGCGCTTCACCGCCCCCGGCGGGCACGTCACCGAGCTCGTCCACAACATGGAGCAGGTCGGCAACGCGCTGCCGCTGCACAACCCGCCGCCGGAGCCGCAGGGCCTGTCCGGGATGCACCCGCCCCGGCTCGACCACGTCTTCCTCATGTGCGAGGACGTGGACGCCGTCACCGCGTTCTACACGGACGTGCTCGGGTTCCGGCTGACCGAGCAGATCGTCGCGGACGACGGCCACCAGCTGGCGACGTTCCTCGAGCGGACCCACACCGCCCACGACATCGCGTTCATCACCGGGCCGAACGGGGCGTTCCACCACGTGGCCTACTGGGTCGACGACTGGAACGACCTGCGCCGGTCCGCCGACATCTGCGCCTACCACGGGGTGCGGATCGACGCCGGCCCCACGCGGCACGGCGCCACCCGGGGCTGGGGGCTGTACTTCTTCGACCCGGCCGGCAACCGGAACGAGGTCTACACGGGTGGCTACTGGGCCGACCCGGACCGCGAGCCGATCACGTGGACCGAGGCCCAGATGGGTCGCGCCGTCTTCTACTACGAGGGCGTCGTCGACCAGGACTTCCTGACGGTGCACTCGTGAGCGGCGAGGGCACCGGCGGCCAGGCCCGGCGGACGCTGCCGACGACGCAGCGGGTGGACCCGCCGCGCTACCTCGCGACGTACGCCGACCGGCAGGCCCGGCTGCGGGCGGGGGAGACGGAGCAGCCGGCCGACGAGTCGACGCCGCTGTACCTGCGCCGGTTCCGGGAGCGCCGGACCGAGCCGCCGTCGGGCAGCGCGGCCCTGCCGCCGCTGCACCAGCGGGCCGACCTCGGCATGCTCCGGGCGCTGTCCGAGGACAACCGGACCAAGGAGGTCTCGGCCCCGGCGCACGCGCGCAAGAAGGTCGTCGCCGACGTCTACCTCATCCGGCACGGCGAGACGCAGGGCTACTCGACGGAGTCCGGGCTCACCCCGCTCGGCACCTGGCAGGCCCACACCTACGGGCACACCGTCGCCAAGCGGGTCTCGAACGGGGAGAGCGTCGTCGTCCGGCACGCGGACACCAACCGCGCCCGGGAGACCGCGCAGAACATCGAGCGCGGCCTGCAGGACGGCCTGGTCATGTTCGAGAAGGACGTCAAGGTCTTCGAGCCCGAGCCGATGGCCGAGTTCCGCAACTTCGGCGTGGCCACCCCGGACGGCATCCGCGACGTCACCTCGGCCTTCCGCCAGTACTACACGACGCTCGAGGAGTTCGAGCGGACGGCGCTCGGCGACCGGCCGATGTGGCTCGTCGAGGTCGACCGGTTCTGGCGGACCCAGCAGGGCGGCGCGGACCCGATCCAGCACTGGCTGACCATCCCGATGATGCACTTCGAGCCGCCGGTCATGTGCGTGCGGCGGTTCTGGGCCGGCATCCAGCGCCTGGCCCAGGAGCGTCCCGGCGCCCGGATGATGGTCGCCACGCACTCGGGCCCGATCCGGGCCTTCGCCATCGCGGCGCTCGGCTACGACCCGGGCGAGCCGTACAACACCGAGCACGTGCGCGTGAAGGTCTTCGAGGGCGGGACCGAGGCGATGGTGGCCTACCGCAACCGGGTCCAGGAGATCCACGTGCCGCAGATCGCCGCGCTGCCGACCTGGCAGCTCGACGAGCAGTGGGTGCCGCCCGCCGCCGGGACGTCGTCCGGCGTCGGCGGGTCGTGAGGGGGCGCGGATGTGTCGGAGCTGTCCGACCGTCCCGCCGCAGGCGTGGACGCGACCAACGGAGGTCGCGACCGTCGGGAGAAGGGGTCCGCACGTGGCTGAGCGCTCGCCGTACGTCGTCTGGTTCGAGGACTTCACCGAGGAGGACCGGCCTCGGCTCGGCGGCAAGAACGGCTCCCTCGGGTCGATGATCACGGCCGGGCTGCCGGTGCCGCCCGGGTTCGCGGTCACCACGGACGCCTTCGAGCTGCTGCGGGCCCAGGACGAGCTGGCCGGCCACGTCCGCGGGCTCCTGCAGGGGGCGGACGCGGACGACCCGCACAAGCTCCGCTCGGTCTCCGAGGCGATCCGCGCCGCCATCGAGGCCGCCCCCGTGGCGCCGGAGGTCGAGGACGCGATCCGCACGGCGTACGCGCAGTTCTCGGCCCGCTGCGGCACCGACGCCGTCGGCGTGGCGATCCGGTCCTCGGCCACCGCCGAGGACCAGCCCGACGCCTCGTTCGCCGGCCAGCAGGACACCTTCCTCTGGGTCCGGGGCGCGGACGCCGTCCTGGAGCACGTCCGCCGCTGCTGGTCCTCGGTCTACACCGACCGGGCCATCGCCTACCGCCGGGCGATGGGCTACGCCGACCACGGCGTGTCCATGTCGGTCGGGGTGCAGAAGATGGTCGACCCCCGGGCGTCCGGGGTCGCCTTCACGCTGAACCCGACGACGGGCGACCGCTCCCAGGTGGCCATCGACGCCTCCTGGGGCCTCGGCGAGGCCGTCGTCTCCGGCGAGGTGACGCCGGACAACTTCCTCGTCGACAAGGTGCTGCGCTGCGTCGTCGGGCGGATCGTCTCGGACAAGCACGTCGAGTACCGGCGGGTCGGCGACACGGTGCTGCCCTGCCCGGTCGAGGAGGAGCGGCGCACCGTGCCCTGCCTGACCGACGACGAGATCTGCGCCGTCGCGGCGATGGCCCGCCGCGCCGAGAAGCACTACGGCCGGCCGCAGGACGTCGAGTGGGCCCTGGACCGCGAGCTCCCCGACGGCGAGAACGTCATCCTCCTGCAGGCCCGCCCGGAGACGGTCTGGTCGAACAAGCCGCGCACGTCGGTCTCCCGGGGCGGCTACGACCCGATGAGCTCGATCGTCTCGACCCTCCTGGCCCCGATCCACGACAGCTGAGCCGACACCCGAACCACCCGACCCGTCCCCCGAGTCAGGCCCACGGCAAAGGAGCCGCCATGAGCGAGAACCGCTTCCCGAGTCCCTTCGAGCTCCCGACGCCCGAGGGCGCCGAGGGCTGGGAGGAGCTCTACCCCTACTCGGTGCTCTTCTCCGAGGGGCGCCGGGACTACGAGGACCAGCGGTTCTGGTTCATGGACTCCATGCACTGGGGCTGGGCGATGTCCCCGTGGGACTGCGACCACCTCATGTTCGCGATCGCCTCGCTGAGCCAGTACAACTCGCGGCACTACGTCGTCCCGCCGGCCAACGGCATCGACTTCCGGGTGCACCAGGGCTACCCGTACTTCTCCCCGAACACGGTCGACGACCCGGGCGTCGTCGAGGCCCGGGTGCCGCAGTTCATGGAGCGGGCCGGGCACTACTTCATGAACTGGGACTCCCTCTACGAGAACTGGCTCGAGAAGGTCAAGGCGAACATCGCCGACCTGGAGTCCGTCGACTTCTCGGCGCTGCCGCAGACCGAGGACCTCGACGTCGTCACGTCCGGTCGGGGCGTCGGCCGCGGGTGGCACCTGCAGGCCGAGTACCACCGGTTCCAGGACCTGGCGCAGAAGGTCTGGCAGTACCACTTCGAGTTCCTCAACCTGGGCTACGCCGCCTACCTGGACTTCTTCGGCTTCTGCAAGCAGGCGTTCCCGTCGATCCCGGACCTGGCGATCGCCAAGATGGTCGCCGGCATCGAGGTCGACCTGTTCCGGCCCAACGAGGAGCTGAAGAAGCTCGCGCGCAAGGCCATCGACCTCGGGGTGGCCGACGCCTTCGCCACGCCGGACGACGTCGAGAAGGTGCACGCGGCACTCGACTCCGACGCCGGGCGGCAGTGGCTCGCGGCGTGGACGGAGGTCGAGGAGCCGTGGTTCAACTTCTCGTCCGGCACGGGCTTCTACTACTACGACAAGACGTGGCGCCAGGACCGCTCGGTGCCCTACGGCTTCATCGCCGAGTACATCTCCAAGCTCCAGGACGGGCAGGACATCTCCCGGCCGATCGAGGCGATCCGCGCCGAGCGGGACCGGATCGTCGAGGAGTACGCCGACCTCCTGGCGAGCGACGAGGACCGCGAGGCGTTCCAGGGCAAGCTCGGCCTGGCGCGGACCGTCTTCCCCTACGTGGAGAACCACAACTTCTACATCGAGCACTGGTCGATGTCGGTGTTCTGGCGCAAGTCCCGCGAGCTCGGCGCGATGCTCGTCAAGGAGGGGTTCTTCACCGACCCCGAGGACGTGTACTTCGTCCGGCGCGAGGAGATGGACACGCTGCTCTTCGACCTCTACTCGGCGTGGGCGGTCGGGGCCGAGCCCGCCGGCCCGCACCACTGGCCCGGCGTCGTCGCCCGGCGCCGGCGGATCGTCAAGGCCCTCGAGGTGCACCGGCCCCCGAAGGCCCTCGGCCCGCCGCCGAAGGTCGTCACCGAGCCCTTCACCATCATGCTCTGGGGCATCACGAGCGAGTCGGTCAACCAGTGGCTCCAGCCCGACGACGAGGGCGGCGCCATCACCGGGATGGCCGCGTCCCCGGGCGTCGCCGAGGGGCCCGCCCGGGTCGTCATGGGCGCCGAGGACATCGGCGACGTGCG
>JBQGCR010000618.1:0-4794 GCA_052038585.1 Kineosporiaceae bacterium | reverse complement strand
TCGACGATCGGCGCCGCCCGGGCGACGAGCTCGCGCGTGCGGCGCTTGCCGTCGCTGCCGTCGTGGACCCAGTGCAGGGTGACGCCGAGGTGGGCGAGCCAGAGCAGCTCGGGCAGCTCGGCGAGGAGCCGGGCGTCGCCCTTGACGTCGCTGCCGGCGACGACGTCGCGGAAGACGGCCGTCGAGGCCTGCCGGGCCGGGGTGCTCTCGGCGCTGAACGGCGACAGCGGGGAGGCAGGGTCGGCCGCGACGGCGAAGATCTTCCCGGCGAACTCGGCGTACGGCGCGGCGGCCTCGAGGAAGGCGTCCTCGGCGGCGACGAGCCGCTCGGCGAGGCCGGTGCGGCCGCGCATCGCGACGGCGGCCCCCGCGGCGTGCTCGACCTGGATGCGGTCGTAGAAGCCCTGGACGAGGTGCTCCTTGCCGGCGAAGTAGTAGTACGCGTTGCCCAGGCTCACCCCGGCCTCTGCGGCCACGGCCCGCATCGTCGTCCCGGCCCAGCCCTTCGTCTCGAACAGCCGCAGCGCCGCGTCGACGATCCGGCCCCGCGTGTCCTCGCCCCTCGACGTCGCCACCACGCCCGTCACGCTAGCGAGCACCGCCCGTCGTGGCAGGGGTCGGGCGCCGGCACGCCCCGCCGGGACGCCGCGAGCGAGAGCGCGACGGCCCGCACCCCCCGACGGGCGACGTACCAGGACAGGCGGTACGACAGCGGCCGGTAGGCCCGCGTCGCCCACAGCACCGTGAGCCACGCGCCGTCCGCCGTCCACACCTCGCCGGTGTCGGCGACGACGGTGACCTCCCGCGTCGTCCCGGCGTGGTCGAGCGTCGGCCAGCGCCGCAGCGCCTCCTCGCTGCCGCACGGGACGAAGTGCAGCGGCAGGTGCGTCGGCTCGTGCTCCAGCCACTCGCGGACCCACCGGCACAGGCCGCACGAGGCGTCGTACAGCACCTCCAGCGCGGTGACCGCCGGGGCGTCGGCGCTCACGGCAGGACGGTCGCGGGTGACACCGGCGGGCGCGGCGCCGCCTCGAGCCGGTGCCGCCGGCGCAGCCGGGACAGGACGACGACGTTGCCCAGGTGGAGCACGCCGAGCACGAGGAGCACCCCGCCGATCCGGCGGGAGAGGGCCTCGACGGCGGTCCGCCCGTCGACGACGTCGGTGCCGCCCCAGCGCAGCGCGAAGGCGACGTAGCCGAGGTTGAGCAGGTAGAAGCCGACGACGAGCAGGGTGTTCGTCGCCTCCGCGAGGTCGCGGCGGCCGGCGAAGACGTCGACGAGGAAGACCGCGCCGTAGCGCGAGAGCACGCGGCCGACCCAGACGGTGAGCCCGACCGAGAGGGCGACGTAGACGAGGTAGGTGACGACGACGGGATCCATGCCCGGCTCCTTGAGTTGAACGTGTTCAAGCGACGTCGCCACCGTACTCGCGTTACTTGAACGTGTTCAAGTCAGCGCGGGCGAGACGCACGACGCCCCCGGCACCACGCGGGTGCCGGGGGCGTCGTCGGTGCTGCCGGGTCAGGCCTTCGCGAGCCGCTCGACGAGGAGCTCGGCGATCTGGACGGCGTTGAGCGCGGCGCCCTTGCGGAGGTTGTCGTTGCTCACGAAGAGCACGAGGCCGCGGTTGTCCGGCACGGACTGGTCCTGGCGGACCCGGCCGACGTACGAGGGGTCCTGGCCGGCGGCCTGCAGCGGCGTCGGGACCTCGGCGACCTCGACGCCCGGGGCGTCCGCGAGGAGCTCGAGCGCCCGCTCCGGCGTGATCGGCCGGTCGAACTCGGCGTTGACCGACAGCGAGTGCCCCGAGAAGACGGGCACCCGCACGCACGTGCCGGAGACGAGCAGGTCGGGGATGCCGAGGATCTTGCGGGACTCGTTGCGGAGCTTCTGCTCCTCGTCGGTCTCGTTCGAGCCGTCCTCGACGACGGACCCGGCGAGCGGGACGACGTCGAAGGCGATCGGCGCGACGTACTTCTTCGGCGCCGGGAAGTCGACCGCCCGGCCGTCGAGCGCGAGCGCCGTCGTGTCCTGGGCGACCGCGGCGCGGACCTGGGTGTCGAGCTCCTCGACGCCCGCGAGGCCGGAGCCGGAGACCGCCTGGTACGTCGAGACGACGAGGCGGCGCAGGCCCGCCTCCTCGTGGAGCGGCTTGAGCACCGGCATCGCGGCCATCGTCGTGCAGTTCGGGTTCGCGATGATCCCCTTGCGCACCTCGTCGAGGGCGTGCGGGTTGACCTCGGAGACGACGAGCGGGACGTCGGGGTCCATCCGCCACGCGGAGGAGTTGTCGACGACGAGGGCGCCGGCCTCGGCGAACTTCGGCGCGAGCGCCTTGCTCGTCGAGCCGCCCGCGGAGAAGATCGCGACGTCGATGCCGCGCAGGTCCTCGACGCTCGCGGCGGCGGCGTCCTCGACCGTGACGTCGGCGCCCTGCCACTCCAGCGTCGTCCCGGCCGAGCGGGCGGAGGCGAAGTAGCGCATCGAGGCGACGGGGACGTCGCGCTCGGCGAGCAGGCGGCGCATCACCGCGCCGACCTGGCCGGTCGCGCCGACCACCGCGATGTTCAGGCCGCTCATCGTCCCGTCCCTCCGTAGACCACGGCCTCGCCGGCCGCGCTGTCGAGGCCGAACGCCGTGTGGACGGCGCGCACCGCGTCGTCGACGTCGTCGGCGCGGGTGACGACCGAGATCCGGATCTCGGACGTGCTGATCATCTCGATGTTCACCCCGGACTGCGCCAGGGCCTTGAAGAACTGGGCGCTCACCCCGGGGTGGCTGCGCATGCCGGCGCCGATGAGCGAGACCTTGCCGATCTGGTCGTCGTACTGCAGCGCCTCGAAGCCGACCTGGTCCTTGACCTTGTCCAGCGCCTGCATCGCCGTCTGCCCGTCGGTCTTCGGCAGCGTGAAGGAGATGTCCGTGCGGCCCGTCGCGGCGGCCGAGACGTTCTGGACGATCATGTCGATGTTCACGCCCGCCCCGGCGACCGTCTCGAAGAGCTCGGCGGCCTTGCCCGCGACGTCCGGCACGGCGACGACGGTGATCTTCGCCTCCGAGCGGTCGTGGGCGACGCCCGAGATGATCGGCTGCTCCATCTGCTCTCCCTCGCCGGACTGGCCGGTCGGCTTGTCGGTCACCCACGTGCCCTCGCGCTGGCTGAACGACGAGCGCACGTGCACGGGCAGGTCGAAGCGCCGCGCGTACTCGACGCAGCGCAGGTGCAGAATCTTGGCCCCCGACGCCGCCATCTCGAGCATCTCCTCGCTGGAGATGCGGTCGATCCGGCGGGCGGACGGGACGATCCGCGGGTCGGCGGTGAAGACGCCGTCGACGTCGGTGTAGATCTCGCAGACGTCGGCGTGCAGCGCCGCGGCGAGCGCGACGGCGGTCGTGTCCGAGCCGCCGCGGCCGAGCGTCGTGATGTCCTTGGTGTCCTGGCTGACGCCCTGGAAGCCGGCGACGATCGCGATCGCGCCCTCGTCGAGCGCGTGGGCGATCCGGCCGGGCGTGACGTCGATGATCCGTGCCTTGCCGTGGACGGAGTCGGTGATGACGCCGGCCTGGCTGCCGGTGAACGAGCGGGCCTCGTGGCCGAGGTTGGCGATGGCCATCGCGAGGACGGCCATGGAGATCCGCTCGCCGGCGGTGAGGAGCATGTCGAGCTCGCGGGCCGGGGGCAGCGGGGCGACCTGCTGGGCGAGGTCGATGAGCTCGTCGGTCGTGTCGCCCATGGCCGAGACGACGACGCAGACGTCGTTGCCGGCCTTCTTCGTGTCGACGATGCGGCGGGCGACCCGCTTGATGCCCTCGGCGTCGGCGACAGACGAGCCGCCGTACTTCTGCACGACCAGGCCCACCGCGCGCTCTCCCGGATCCCGGCGCCGGTCCTGGAAGCGGCCCGGCGCGACGTCTCGCTGACGCGGGCGAGTCTACCGAGGTCCGGCATCCGGGCCGCCGGCGTCCGCATGGCGGGACATCCACGGCCACCGGGTCTCCGCAGGAAATCCACCGTCCTCGCAACCACCGGGGGGCCCCGGTGCGTCTAGCGTTCCGGGCGGTCGACCAGAGGGGACCGCATGAGCCAGGACGCCGCATGAGCCAGGACGCCGTATGAACACCGAGCAGCTGCCGCACCGGGCCGGGCCCGACCCCGCGCCGGACGGCGAGGGCGTCGTCGCCCGCGGCGTGCGACGCACGTTCGGCGACGTCGTCGCCGTCGACGCGATCGACCTCGACGTGCCGCGGGGGCAGGTGACCGCCCTCGTCGGCCCGAACGGGTCGGGCAAGACGACGCTCCTGCTCGTGCTCGCGAGCCTGCTCGTCCCGGACGCCGGGACCGTCCGGGTCGCCGGCGTCGACCCGGTGACGCAACCGTGGGAGGCGCGCCGGCGGACGGGCTGGATGCCGGACGTCTTCGGCACGTGGGACTCCCTGACGTGCCGGGAGGTCATGACGACGGTCGCTCGGGCCTACCGGATGCCCTCGGCGGCGATCGGGCCGCGGGTCGAGGAGCTCCTCGCGCTCGTCCACCTCGCCGACCTCGCCGACCGCCCGACGCAGGTCCTCTCCCGGGGGCAGAAGCAGCGGCTCGGGCTCGCGCGCTGCCTCGTGCACTCCCCCGACGTCGTCCTGCTCGACGAGCCGGCGTCCGGGCTCGACCCGCGCAGCCGGGTCGAGCTACGGGGCATCGTCCGCGGCATCGCGGAGGCCGGCGCCGCGGTGCTCGTCTCCAGCCACGTGCTCGCCGAGCTCGACGAGATGGCCGACCGGGCCGTCGTCGTCGCCGGCGGC
>JBQGCR010000617.1:0-2180 GCA_052038585.1 Kineosporiaceae bacterium | reverse complement strand
GTCCTGCCGAACTGCCCGCACCCGGAGGCCGCTCGGCGTGTCCTGCCCGCACCCCAGGGTGGCGGTGGGGCGGCGGGCGGCCCGGACGCACCGCGCCGCCCGGCCCCGAAGTAGGGCGGGCGGCGCGGGTCGGCGGTCAGGCGGTCGTCAGCTGCAGCCGCTCGTGCTGCCGCAGCCCTCGCAGACGTAGCAGGAGCCGGCGGGGCGCATCTTCGTGCCGCACGTGAAGCAGATCGGGGCGTCGCTCGCGCGGCCCTGCATCTTCTCCATGAGCTCGGCCGAGGAGTGCACCTCGACGGGGGCCGGCTTGGCCGTCGCGGCGGCCGTCGTCGTCGGCGCCGTGGCCGGACGCTTCCTCGTCTCGACCGCGGACTGCTGCAGGCCCTCGACGTCGTCGGAGTCCTCGTCGTCGTCCACCGGCGCGTAGGAGCCGGTCTCGAGCTGGCGGGCCCGCTCGGCCGCGGTGTGGATGCCCATGAACGAGCGGGTGTCGAAGTCGAGGTGGTCGAGCGCCAGGCGGCGGAAGACGTAGTCCATGATCGACTGCGCCATCCGGACGTCGGGGTCGTCCGTCATGCCCGCGGGCTCGAAGCGCAGGTTGGTGAACTTCTCGACGAACGTCTCGAGCGGGACGCCGTACTGCAGGCCGATGGACACGGCGATGGAGAACGCGTCCATGACGCCGGCGAGCGTGGAGCCCTGCTTGCCGAACTTGAGGAAGATCTCGCCGAGACCGTCGTCGGGGTAGGAGCCGGCGGTGAGGTAGCCCTCGGCGCCGCCGACGGCGAACGACGTCGTCTGCGACGGGCGGCGCTTCGGCAGGCGCTTGCGGACCGGCCGGTACTCGACACGGGTCTCGACCGCCGGCTCGGCGGCCTCGGCCGTCGCGTCGGCCTTCTTCGCCGTGGCGTCGGACAGCGGCTGGCCGACCTTGCAGTTGTCGCGGTAGACGGCGAGGGCCTTGAGGCCGAGCTTCCAGCCCTGGAAGTAGACGTCGCCGATCTCCTCGACGGTCGCCGTCTCCGGCAGGTTGACCGTCTTGCTGATCGCGCCGGACAGGAACGGCTGGCAGGCCGCCATCATCCGGACGTGGCCCATCGGCTTGATGGCCCGCTGGCCCATCGCGCAGTCGAACACCTCGTAGTGCTCGGTGCGCAGGCCCGGCGCGTCGATGACGTGGCCGTGCTCGGCGATGTACTCGACGATCGCCTCGACGGTCTCCTCGGCGTAGCCGAAGCGGCGCAGCGCGGTCGGGATCGTCTGGTTGACGATCTGCATCGAGCCGCCGCCGACGAGCTTCTTGAACTTGACGAGCGAGAAGTCCGGCTCGATGCCGGTCGTGTCGCAGTCCATCATGAAGCCGATCGTGCCCGTGGGGGCGAGCACGCTCGCCTGGGCGTTGCGCCAGCCGTTCTTCTCGCCGAGCGCGTTGCCCGCCTGCCACTCGCGGGTCGCGGCGCGGTGCACCTCCTTGTCCATCGGGTGCATCGTGCGGATCGCGTCGTTGGCGGCGGCGTGCTTGCGCATGACGCGGCGGTGCGCCTCGGCGTTGCGGGCGTAGCCGTCGTAGGCGCCGACGACGCCGGCCAGCTCGGCCGAGCGGCGGTAGGCCGTACCCGTCATGAGCGAGGTGATGGACGCCGCGAGCGCCCGGCCGCCCTCGGAGTCGTAGCCGAGCCCGGAGGCCATGAGCAGCGCGCCGAGGTTGGCGTAGCCGATGCCGAGCTGGCGGAAGGCCCGCGTCGTCTCGCCGATCGGGTCGGTCGGGAAGTCGGCGAAGCAGATCGAGATGTCCATCGCCGTGATGACGAGCTCGACGGACCTGACGAACAGCTCGGCGTCGAAGGAGCCGTCCTCGCGGAGGAACTTCATGAGGTTGAGCGAGGCGAGGTTGCACGAGGAGTTGTCCAGGTGCATGTACTCCGAGCACGGGTTCGAGGCGGTGATGCGGCCGGACTCGGGCGTCGTGTGCCAGTCGTTGATCGTGTCGTCGTACTGGATGCCCGGGTCGGCGCACTCCCACGCCGCCTTGGCCATCTTGGCGAAGAGGTCCTTGGCGTCGACGGTCGAGATGACCTCGCCGGTCGAGCGGGCCCGCAGGCCGAACTGCTCGCCGTTCTCCACGGCGCGCATGAACTCGTCGGAGACGCGGACGGAGTTGTTGGCGTTCTGGTACTGGA
>JBQGCR010000616.1:0-3048 GCA_052038585.1 Kineosporiaceae bacterium | reverse complement strand
CCCCGATGCCCACCGACCCGGTCGAGAAGTCGACCGTGTCGGGGTCCTTGAGCCGGCTCGGGTAGCTCTGCAGGCCGCCCTTGGCGCGCAGCGTCGGCAGGTACGCGGCGTCGAGGTCCCCGAGGAGGTGGTTGACGGCGTGGAGCACGGGGGAGGCGTGCGGCTTGACGGAGACCCGGTCCTGCGCCGTGAGCGAGGCGAACCAGAGCGCGACCATGATCTCGACCATCGACGCCGAGGACGCCTGGTGGCCGCCGACCTTGATGGCGTCCGCGCCGGGGCGGCCGCGGTTCGCGGCGTCGACGACGGCGGCGGACAGCCACCGGACGCGGCGCGAGATCGACTGCAGCACAGCGAGGTCCGTCGGGGCGTCGACGGCGTCGGCGACGTCGGTCATGGGAGCTCCGTCCTTGTCAGATTGCACTCGCAGAGCACTATAGTGCACTCATGCTCATCCATCCCTGGGACGCTGCCCTCGACGACGCCGAGTGGCGCGCCTGGCTCAGCGCGACCGAACGCTTCGGGCTGCTCGCCGTGAACAACCTCGACCCGGCGCAGGCCCCCGTCGTCGTCCCGACCCACTTCACCCTCGCCGGGGACGAGCTGCTCCTGCACCTCGCCCGCCCCAACCCCGTGTGGCCGCACCTGGAGGCCGCGCGGGAGGTGCGGATGACCGTCGTCGGCGACGACGCGTACATCCCCTCGACGTGGCGGGCGAAGGCGGGCGGGCCGGACGAGGACGGCGTCCCGACGAGCTACTACACGGCGGTCCAGCTCGTCTGCCGGCCCGAGCCCGTCGACGACGCCCAGGGCAAGGCCGACCTGCTCATGGCGCAGCTCGCCGACGTCCAGCCCGAGGGCGGGCACGCCGACGTCACCGTCGACGGTGCGCCCTACGGCCGCATGCTGCCGGGCATCCGCGGCGTTCGGCTGGCCGTCCTGCGGGTCGAGGCGAAGTTCAAGTACGACGACCACAACCCTGTCGAGCACCGCGAGCGGGTCACGGAGCGGCTCGAGGAGCGTGGCCGTGGTCTGGACCGGGGGGCAGCCGCGCAGCAGCGCCGCCGGCTGGCCGAGGCGGGGGACTGGCAGGCCCGCCGCGCCGCGCTCGCGGAGCGGCAGCGGTGAGCCGGGCGGTCCGTCCGGACCGGCACGACGCCGCGACCCTGGACGACGACACGTGGGCCGTGCACGGCGGCAACCGACCGGACGTGACGACGGGCGCGATCCGCACCCCGATCGTCATGGCGAACAGCTACCTCCTGCCGCGCGACCCGGCGACGCTGCCCGAGGACGACCCGGACGTGCTCGTCTACACGCGCGAGTCCGGGGCCAACCAGCTCGGGCTCGAGGCCAAGCTCGCCCGGATGGACCGCGGCGAGGCGGCCGCCGTCTTCGGCACGGGGATGGCCGCGCTGCACGCGGTCTTCTTCCACCTGCTCGGTCCGGGTGACCACGCCGTCGTCTCCGACGTCGTCTACATGCGCACGTTCGGCCTCTTCGCCGACCTCCTGCCGCGCAAGCTCGGCGTCGAGGTCGACCTCGTCGACGTCACCGACCTCGACGCCGTCCGGGCGGCCGTCCGGCCGGGGACGAAGCTCGTGCACACCGAGGTGGTCGCGAACCCGGACCTGCGCGTCGCGGACGTCGCCGCGCTGGCGCGGATCGCGCACGGGGTCGGCGCGCGGCTGACCGTCGACTCGACCTTCACCCCGCCGCCCCTGCTGCGTCCGCTGGAGCTCGGCGCGGACGTCGTCGTCCACTCGCTGACGAAGTACGTCAACGGCCACGGCGACGCGATGGGTGGGGCCGTCGTCGCCGACAAGGCCTTCGTCGACGAGCTCAAGCTCGGTGCGCTGCACCACGTCGGCGGCGCGATCTCGCCGTTCAACGCGTGGCTCGTCATGCGCGGCTCGGTGACCCTGCCGCTGCGCCTGGAGCGCCACTGCCGCACCGCCCTCGCCGTCGCCGAGTTCCTCGACGCCGACCCGCGGGTGGCCCACGTCGCCTACCCCGGCCTGACGTCCCACCCGCAGCACGCGCTCGCGGCGCAGCAGCTCTCGGGCGGCTACGGCGGCGTCGTCTCCTTCGCGATCGCCGGCTCCCACGAGGACCGGTTGCGCTTCGTCGAGGACCTGCGCCTGATCACCTCGGCCGTCTCGCTCGGCCACGACGAGACCCTCGTGGCCTACGAGCAGTACCCGCCCGAGCGGGGTGAGCGCTTCGCGGAACCGTTCCGCGAGAACGGGTTGATCCGGCTCGCGATCGGCCTGGAGGCCGCGACCGACGTCATCGCCGACCTGGACGCCGCCCTGACCACGGTCTACGGCCCCCCGACCACCCCGTGATCATGAACGGTTGAGGCGTGATCATGGACGTCTGACGGCGGGGAGGCGGGCGGCGGCCGCGGGGTAGAGGGCCTGGGCCGCGGCCGCGACGCGTTCGGCGAGGCCGGACCGGGGGCCGCCGAGCTCGACGGCGAACCAGCCGACGAGGCCGAGGAGGACGACGGTCGCCAGGCGCCCGACGCGCGCGTGCCCGCCGCGCCGGGCGGCGAGGGCGGGCCACAGGGCGAGCGCGCCGAAGGCCAGCGACGCCGCGACGGTGTGCGGCACCGAGCCGCCGTCCCCGCCCGGCAGCGGGAACGCCGCGACGCCGACCGTCGCGAGACCCCCGAGCGCGAGCACCCACCGCCCGGCCCGGGCGGCGCTGCGCAGTCCGGCGGCCGTCGCGAGGTGGCACAGCCCGGTCCCGGCCAGGGCGGTCGTCATGATCCACCGGTGGTCGGCGTCCCGCGCCGCAAGGGCGCTGATCGTGCCCGACACCTGGTCGAACCCGGTGCGCTGCACAGCCGCCGCCACCGTCCACCCGCCGACGAGCAGCACGGGGGCGAGCACCGTCGAGACCCGCACCCACGCCGCGTCGGACGGCACCTCAGCGGGCGGCAGCGGCGGTCTCCTCGAGCCAGGTCTCGCTGACGGGCGACCCGGGAAAGCGGGCGAGACGCCGCAGCGGGATGGCGCGGAACATCGGCCCGGCCTCCGGGTG
>JBQGCR010000615.1:0-2154 GCA_052038585.1 Kineosporiaceae bacterium | reverse complement strand
GCCGGCACCGAGACGACGCCGCGGGCGACGAGCTCGTGCACGGGGGTCGTGAGGATGGCGTGCCCCGACCCCGAGACGCGCAGCCCGGCGACGGCCCCGCTCATCCGGCTGCGGCGCTGCGCGTCGAAGAACGCGTCGACGTCGGGGTGCTCGCGGCAGAGGGCGTGGAAGTCGTCCTCGGGCAGCAGGAGGACGAGGCAGTCCTCGATCGCCGTCACCGAGAAGGTCGACGGGTTGCCCTGCGTCAGGGTGATGGACCCGAAGGTGCTGCCGGCCTCGCCGCGGTCGACGAGCGTGCCCTGGGCGTCGCGGACGTCGGCGGCGCCGGCCCGCAGGACGTGCAGGTGGTGGTTGTCGTGCCCGCGGGCGATGATCTCGCGCCCGCGGCGGACGTACTCGACCGACATCCGCGCCGGGAGCCGCTCGAGGACCTGCGGGGGCAGCCCGGCGAACGGCTCGTGCGCGGCGAGGAAGTCGCGCACCTCGGCCAGCTCGACGTCGAGGGTCATGCAGCCATCGTCCCAGCGTGCACGCGAGCCACACAACGGGGCGCTGACCTGCTGGGATGAGGTCACTCGGGTGCCGCACCGGCGCCCCGGCGAAAGGGTGGGCACGATGAGCGAGAACCCGACCGAAGGACCGGCCGACAGCGACGCCGGCGAGCCCGGCATCCCCGGCGAGCACGACGGCGGCGCCGACGGCGGCGCCGGCGCCGAGGGTCCCGCCGACAGCGGCGCGGGCCAGGAGACCGTCCCCGGCCAGGAGGACGGCGGAGCCGACGGCGACGCCGAGGGTCCGGCCGACAGCGGCGCCGGCGAGCCGGGCACGCCCGGCGAGCAGGACGGCGGCGCCGACGGCGGGGCCGACGGGTCCTGATGACCGACGCGCACCACCCCGGGCCCCCGGCCGCGCTCCCCACGGGGACCGGCCGGGGGCTCGGGCCGTTCGTCGCCCTGCCCCCGGAGCGCTTCGCGGCCGAGCACTGGGACCGCGCACCGCTGCTGACCCGCGCGGACGACCTGCCCGCCCCGACGCACGGCTTCGGCCCCGACGCCGTCGACGAGCTGCTCTCCCGCCGCGGGCTGCGCACGCCGTTCCTGCGGATGGCCAAGGAGGGCACGACCCTCGAGGCGCGCGAGCTGACCCTCGGCGGCGGGGTCGGCGCGAGCATCACCGACCAGGTGAGCGAGGACAAGGTCCTGCGCCACTTCGCCGACGGCGCGACGATCGTCCTCCAGGGGCTGCACCGCACGTGGGCCCCGGTGTCCGACACCGCGCGTGGGCTCTCGACCGCGCTGGGGCACCCGGTGCAGGTCAACGCCTACGTCACGCCGCCGCAGAACCGCGGCTTCGACGACCACTACGACGTGCACGACGTCTTCGTCGTCCAGGTGTCCGGCGAGAAGCACTGGCGCGTGCGGCCGCCCGTCCTCGAGGCGCCGCTGCGCGGGCAGCCGTGGACCGACCGCCGCGACGAGGTGCGCGCCGCCGCCCAGCAGGAGCCGGTCGTCGACGCCGTCCTCGCCCCCGGCGACTGCCTCTACCTGCCGCGCGGCTGGCTGCACTCCGCGACCGCCCTCGGCGGCACGAGCATCCACCTGACCTTCGGCGTCCACGTGTGGACCGGCCGCACCCTCGCCGACGACCTGATGGCCGCCGCCGGGCGCGTCCTCGACGACGACCTCGCGCTGCGCCGGGCGCTGCCCCCGGGGGTCGACGTGCTCGACCCGGCGACCACCGCCGCCGCACGAGTGGCGTTGCGCGACAGCGTCGTCGCCGCGCTCGACGCCGTGAGCGACGAGGACCTCGCGGCCGCCCTGGCCCGGCGCGCGCGGGCGGCGGAGCGCGCCGAACCGCTCGGCGTCCTCGCCCAGCACGCCGCCGCGGACGCCGAGGTCGGCCCGCGCTGGCGGGTCCGCGCGGGGCTGGCCGAGCGGTGGGAGGGCACGACGCTCGTGACCCGGGTCGGCCGGACGTCGTTCGGGGCCGACGAGGCCGACGACGTCGCCGCGGTGCTCGACGGCCGGATGGCGCCGGATGCCCTGGCGCCGGGGCTGCGCCGGCGGCTGGCCCTCGCGGGGCTGCTCGTCAGCGGGCCGTCGAGCCCCTGACGACGAGGCGCGTCTGCAGCACGGTGTCGGGCGGCACCTCGCG
>JBQGCR010000614.1:0-2498 GCA_052038585.1 Kineosporiaceae bacterium | reverse complement strand
GGGCGGTGCCGACGCCGCCGGCGACGAGCACGAGCGCCAGCGCGGAGCCGGCGGCCTTGGCCTGGGCGCGGCGCCGGGCCTTGCGGCGCACGAGGGGCACCCGGTCGGCGGGGCCGTGGCCGTCGACGGTGCGGGCGAGCTCCTCGAAGTCCTTGATGGTCGGGCTCATCGCGAGATCTCCTCGATGCTCAGGCCGAACGGCGGGGTGGGGACGCCGGGCTGCGGCACGGACAGGCGCAGGGCCGCCAGGGCCCGGCTCGTCGTGCTCTTCACGGTGCCGACGGAGACGTTCATGACCCGCGCGGTCTCAGCCTCGGACAGGTCGCAGTAGAAGCGCAGGACGACCGCGGCGCGCTGGCGGGGCGGCAGGCCGGCCAGGCCCTTGGCCAGGACGGACGAGGCCGTCACGGCGTCGGCCGGGTCGCTCATGGCCCGCTGCACCGGGACCGGGGCGTTGCGGGCGGTGACGCTGCGGCGCCACCACGACGTCCGCAGGTTGACCATGACCCGGCGCACGTAGGCGTCCGGGTCGTCGTAGCGGCGCACGCTGTCCCACTTGGGCAGCAGCCGGGCGTACGCCGACTGGAGCAGGTCCTCGGCGTCGTCCGCGCCGTTGCTGAGCAGGAACGCCAGCCGCTTGAGGCGCGGCCCCGACGCCCGCACGTAGGCGTCGAAGTCGGGCCCGTCGTCAGTGCCCATCAGAGCCTCCCGATGTCCCCCGGAGCACCCCGATCGTCCCCGGCGCCCATCCACCACGCGACAGCCTGCCGGAAGGTTGCGTCCCGATCCGTGAGAACCCGGGACCTCCGCGTGCAGGAGCACCGCGTCGGATCTGGGAGGATCGGGGGTGGAGGCGCTGCACCGCTGCAGCGGCAGGCGCCGCCCGTGCCATGTCACTCCTGGCAGGACCCGAGGCGGCGTCGCAGGAGAACGCCGGGCGCGACCGCGGCCGGCTGACGATCAGCACAGGAGCGATCGATGCCCATCGCAACCCCCGAGGTCTACGCCGAGATGCTCGACCGGGCGAAGGCTGGTTCCTTCGCCTACCCGGCCATCAACGTGACCTCCTCCCAGACGCTCAACGCCGCGATCGCGGGCTTCGCCGAGGCCGGCAGCGACGGCATCGTCCAGGTGTCCACGGGTGGCGCCGAGTACCTGTCCGGTCCGACGATCAAGGACATGGTCACCGGCTCGGTGGCCCTCGCGCAGTACGCGTACGAGGTCGCGAAGAAGTACGACGTCAACATCGCGCTGCACACCGACCACTGCCCGAAGAACAAGCTCGAGGGCTTCGTCCGCCCGCTGCTCGCCATCAGCGCCGAGCGCGTGAAGAACGGCCAGCCGCCGCTGTTCCAGAGCCACATGTGGGACGGCTCGGCCGTGCCGCTCACCGAGAACCTCGAGATCGCCCAGGAGCTGCTCGCGCTGACCAAGGCCGCGAACATCGTCCTCGAGGTCGAGATCGGCGTCGTCGGCGGCGAGGAGGACGGCGTCGCGAACGAGATCAACGACAAGCTCTACACGACGGTCGAGGACGGCATCGCGACGGCCGAGGCGCTCGGCCTCGGCGAGAACGGCCGCTACATGGCCGCGCTGACCTTCGGCAACGTCCACGGCGTCTACAAGCCCGGCAACGTCAAGCTCCGCCCGGAGATCCTCAAGGAGATCCAGGACGCCGTCGGCGCCAAGTACGGCAAGGACAAGCCGTTCGACCTCGTCTTCCACGGCGGCTCCGGCTCGCTCGCCGAGGAGATCTCGGCGGCGGTCGACTACGGCGTCATCAAGATGAACGTCGACACCGACACCCAGTACGCGTTCTCCCGCCCCGTCGTCGAGCACATGTTCCGCAACTACGACGGCGTGCTGAAGATCGACGGCGAGGTCGGCAACAAGAAGCAGTACGACCCGCGCGCGTGGGGCAAGGCCGCCGAGGCCGGCATGGCCCAGCGCGTCGTCGAGGCCTGCGAGGCGCTGCGCTCGGCGGGCAAGCACGTCTGAGCACCCGCTCGGCTCAGCACCACGGTCGGTGTAGTCCCACGGCCTGACGCGGCCCCGTCGCCGTCCGACCCCGGTCGGACGCCGGCGGGGCCGTCGCCTGCCTAGCCTGGGGACCATGACGACGACGGACCCGGCGGGGGTGACGGGCGCGCGCGCGTGGCTGCGCGTCGTCGCCGTCGACGCCCTCCTCGCCCTCGGGCTCTTCCTCGTCCTCGGGGCGGCCTCGGCGCAGTCCGGGTTCGCCGGCTTCCTCGTACCCCTGGCCTTCCTCGGGCCGCTCGCCTTCCGCCGCCTCGCACCGCGCGCCACGACCGTCGTCGTCGCCCTCGCCGGCATCGGCTACCTGGCAGCCGGCGGGATCGCGCTCGAGGCGGCGCACGTCGGGGTCCTCGTCGCGCTGTACACGGCGGCGGCCTACACCCCGACCGCCTTCTCGCTCGGCGCGCTCGCGGTCGCGCTCGCCGGCGGGCTCGGCCTCGCGACCCGCGTCGCCGGGCCGG
>JBQGCR010000613.1:0-4419 GCA_052038585.1 Kineosporiaceae bacterium | reverse complement strand
CGCCCCTCGTCGCGCCAGGGCAGGCCCTCGGGGAAGGCGAAGGCGAAGCCGTCGCGGTCGTCGGCGCCCTCGAGCGGAGGGTCCTCCCGCTCGACCGGGGCCTCGACGGCGTAGACGACGGTCCACGGCATGGGGACGGCGGCGTCGACCGCCTCCTCCATCGTCAGCTGGAAGGGCCCGACGAGCCGGCTGTGCCGGCCGAGGGAGACCTCGCCGTCGCGGGCCAGCTCGGCGCCGCGCACCCGGGCCCGGACGAGGGCGTCGACCTCCTCGACCCCCACGGTGCTCGGCACGAGGAGCAGGTGCCGGGACGCGAGGTCGCGCGCCGCGAGGCCGCCGTCGTCGTCCGCGCCGGGCGTCGTCGCCCGGTCCTCGGCCGGCCCCCGGCGCAGCCAGCGACCCAGCGGTGCCATGTCCGTCGCCTCAGACCGTCGAGCGGTGGAAGCCGCGGTACGACAGGCTCGCCGTCGGGCCCCGCTGGCCCTGGTACCGCGAGCCGTACGCGTCGCTGCCGTAGGGCCGCTCGGCCGGGCTCGACAGCCGGAAGAAGCACAGCTGGCCGATCTTCATGCCGGGCCACAGGGTGATCGGCAGCGTCGCGACGTTGCTCAGCTCGAGCGTCACGTGCCCGGAGAAGCCGGGGTCGATGAACCCGGCCGTGGAGTGCGTGAGCAGCCCGAGACGGCCCAGGCTCGACTTGCCCTCGAGCCGCGCCGCGACGCCGGTGCCGAGCGTGACCACCTCGTACGTCGACGCGAGGACGAACTCCCCCGGGTGCAGGACGAACGGCTCGTCGGGCTCCACCTCGACGAGGCGGGTGAGCTCCGGCTGCTCCTGCGAGGGGTCGATGACGGCGTACTTGTGGTTGTCGAAGAGCCGGAAGAAGCGGTCGATGCGGACGTCGACGCTCGACGGCTGCACCATCGCGGGCTCGTACGGGTCGAGGACGACGTCACCGGCCTCGACGGCGGCCCTGATGTCCCGGTCGGAGAGGAGCACGGGCCCACCCTATGCTCCGGGCCGCCCGACCGCGGGGACGGCAAGGATACGTGCGCAGGACGGGTGCGGCAGGCCGGACGGGGCACGGCGCAGGTTTGCCGGACGTTTGACGGTGATCCGGCGCGGGCACAGGACGGTCGGCCCCATTCCGGGCGGCGGTGCCGCCCATAGACCAAGGAGTGTCCCCGTGACCATCACCGGCATCATCGTCGCCATCATCGTCGGCGCCATCATCGGCGCCCTGGCCCGGCTGATCCTCCCCGGCAAGCAGAACATCTCCATCCTGCTGACGATCGTCGTCGGCATCGTCGCCGCCCTCATCGGCACCTTCCTCGCCCGCGCCCTCGGCGTCGGCGACACGAACGGCTTCGACTGGATCGAGTTCGTCTTCCAGCTCGTGCTCGCGGTGATCGGCGTCTCGATCGTCGCCGGCACCAGCCGTGGGCGCTCGCGCGTCTGACGCGACGCCCTGACGGCGGCCCTGGCCGCCGGTGCATGACGCGACACGCCTGACGGGCGGTCGGGTCGCCCTCCCTCCGCGCTCGGTTAGCGTGACGGGATGAGCGACCCGGCCGCCCGTCTCGCGTCCTTGGACCACCTCGTCGTGCGCCAGCGGATCACCGCGATGGTCAACCGCTACGAGATCCGCGCGCAGAGCAAGGACGGCGAGCTGCTGGCCGTGGCCCAGCAGAAGCGGATGGCGATGAAGGAGCAGGTGACCTTCTACGCCGACGAGCAGCGCACCGTGCCGGTGTTCGGGTTCCGGGCCCGCGCGGTGCTCGACGTCCACGGCGTCACCGACGTCGTCGACGCGGCCGGCGCGCCGATCGGCACGTTCCGCAAGGACTTCGCCGCCTCGCTGCTGCGCTCGACGTGGATCCTCGAGCAGCCTGGGCTGCCGGAGCTCCGCGGCGCCGAGCGGAGCATGCCGGTCGCCCTCCTGCGCCGGTTCCTCCTGGAGTTCCTGCCGTACCACTTCGACTTCGTCCGCCCCGACGGCACGACCGTCATGACGGTGGAGAAGAAGTTCGCCTTCGGCCGCGACGCCTACGACGTCCGGATCGCCGACCCCGGCCTCGACCGGCGGCTCGCCGCGGCCATGGCCGTGGCCCTCGACGCGCTGCAGGCGCGGTGAGCCCCGGCCCGCTCGACGGCACCCTCGTCGTCGACCTCACGCGCGCGCTCGCCGGTCCGCACGCCGGGATGATGCTCGGCGACCTCGGGGCCCGGGTGCTCAAGGTCGAGACGCCGGGCACCGGGGACGACACCCGCTCGTGGGGGCCGCCGTTCGTCGAGCCCGACGACGCCGCCCGCGAGTCGACGTACTTCCTGTCGTGCAACCGCAACAAGGAGTCCGTCGTCCTCGACCTCAAGGCGGAGGACGACGCCGCCGTGCTCGCCGCGCTCGTCGAGCGCGCCGACGTCCTGCTGGAGAACTTCCGCCCCGGCGTCCTGGACCGCCTCGGCTTCCCCGTCTCGCGGCTGCACGCGCTCAACCCGCGGCTCGTCGTCCTGTCGATCTCCGGGTTCGGCCACGACGGCCCCGAGGGCGGCCGGGCGGGGTACGACCAGATCGCCCAGGGCGAGGCCGGGCTCATGTCGCTCACCGGGTCGGGGCCGGACGACCCGCAGCGGGTCGGCGTCCCGATCGGGGACCTGCTCGCCGGGATGTACGGCGCGTACGGGGTGCTCGCGGCGCTGCTCGAGCGGGAGCGGACGGGGCGCGTCCAGGTCGTGCGGTCGTCGCTGCTCGCCGCGATCGTCGGCGTCCACGCGTTCCAGGGCACCCGGTGGACGGTCGCCGGGCAGGTCGGGCGGGCGCAGGGCAACCACCACCCGTCGATCGCGCCGTACGGGCTGTTCCGCTGCCGGGACGGCGCCGTCCAGATCGCCGTCGGGTCCGAGGGGCTGTGGGCGCGGTTCTGCGCCGGCTTCGGGCTCGACCCGGCCGCCGACGGGTTCGCGACGAACCCGGAGCGGGTCGCCCGCCGGTCGGAGACGGTGACGCTCGTCGAGGGCGTCTTCGGGCTCTGGGACGCCGAGCCCCTGCTCGCCCGGCTCGCCGAGATCGGGGTGCCGGCGGGCCGCGTGCGGTCGCTCGACGAGGTGTACGGGTGGGACCAGACGGCCTCGCAGGGGCTGCTCGTCGATGTGGATCACGCCACACTCGGCCGGGTGACCCTGCCGGGGCCGCCGTTGCGATTCTTCGACGGTGACGTCGAGACGACCCGCACCGACCACGCCCCGCCGCCGACGCTCGGCCAGCACTCCGAGGCCGTCCGGCGCTGGCTCGGCCTCTAGGCCGACGTCGTGAGCCGGGGGCCGGGGGCGTGGGAGCTCGTCGAGCGGGTGCTCGACCCCGGCTCCTGGGTGTCGTGGGACGACGACGTCTCGGGGCTGGAGCGCACCGACCTGGGCCCGCCGCCGCACGGTCCGGACGGCGCCTACGCCGCCGAGCTCGCCGCGGCCGCGCAGCGTTCGGGCGTCGACGAGTCCGTCGTCACCGGCGAGGGGACGGTCGGCGGGCGGCGGGTCGCCGTCGTCGTCATGGAGTTCGGGTTCCTCGCCGGGTCCCTCGGGGTCGCGGCGGCCGAGCGGCTCGTACGGGCCGTGGAACGGGCGACGGCGGAGGGGCTCCCGCTCGTCGCGGCGCCGACGTCCGGCGGCACGCGGATGCAGGAGGGCACGGTCTCCTTCGTCCAGATGGTCAAGATCTCCGCGGCCGTCGCGGCGCACCGGGCCGCCGGGCTGCCGTACGTCGTCTACCTGCGCAACCCGACGACGGGCGGGGTGCTCGCGTCGTTCGCCTCGCTCGCGCACGTCAGCGCCGCCGAACCGGGTGCCCTCGTGGGGTTTCTCGGGCCGCGGGTCTACGAGGCGCTCTACGGCGAGCCGTTCCCGTCCGGCGTGCAGGTCGCCGAGAACCTCTACGAGCACGGGATCGTCGACGCCGTCGTCGGCCCGGAGTCGTTGCGGGAGATCGCGATCGCGGCGTTCGACATCCTCACCGGGCCCGCCGAGTGGCGCCGGCGGCGCTCCCGCGGCGCGGCGCTGCCGCCGGTGACGGACGACGGCGGGCCGATGCCGGACGTCTCGGCGTGGGACTCGATCACGTTCTCGCGCAAGCCCTCCCGGCCCGGGGTCCGCGGGCTGCTCAAGGTCGGCGCGCGGAACGTCATCCCGCTCAACGGCACGGGCGAGGGCGAGCGCGACCCGGCGCTGCTCCTCGCGCTGGCGCAGTTCGGCCACGCGCCGTGCCTCGTGCTCGCCCAGGACCGCCGGCACGGGTCCCTGCGCCCGCTCGGGCCGCAGGCGCTGCGGGCGGCCCGGCGCGGCATGCGGATCGCCGCGGAGATCGGGCTGCCGCTGCTCACCGTCGTGGACACCGCCGGGGCGGCCCTCTCCCGGGACGCCGAGGAG
>JBQGCR010000612.1:0-2795 GCA_052038585.1 Kineosporiaceae bacterium | reverse complement strand
CTGCCCGACCCGCCGCGGGCGAGCGACGAGCACCTCGCCGACGCCCGGCGCGTGCTCGAGGGCCGGTGGCTGCTCGTCGGCGAGGAGTACGCCCTCGGCCCCGACCCGGACTGGGCGCGCAACCCCAGCGCCGACAAGGAGTGGCAGATCGCCCAGCACAAGCACTACTTCGGGCGCAACCTCCTGCACGGGCTGCTCGCGACCGGCGACCGGCGCTACCTGCTCACGTGGACCCGGCTCCTGCGGTCCTGGCTGGACCGGATGGGGACCGGACACATCACGGTGAGCGACGCGCAGGTCGAGGCGCTGCGCCTGCGGTCGTGGGTCGAGGCGTACCTGCTCGCGCGGCAGGCGTTCGCGCGCGGCCTGCTGCCCGACGACGGGACGGTCGACGACGGCCTCGTGCGCGACTGGGTCGACCGGATGGGTTCCGAGGCGCGCTACGTCGCGACCCACCTCAAGCCGGTGCGCAACCACCGGACGTTCCAGCTGCACAGCGTCTTCCTCGTCGGGGTCTGCGTGCCGCAGGCGCCGGGGGCGGCCGGGCTCGTCGCCGACGCGGTCGAGCTGCTCACCGACAACCTGCTCCGCGAGATCCTCCCCGACGGCGTCCACGTCGAGATGGCGACGCACTACCACAACCTCGTCGCCGAGACCGCCCTCGACGTCGCGGTCCTGGCCCGCCGCAACGGGATCGCGCTGGACCCGGCCCTGCTCGAGCGCTTCCACGCCGCGGCGCGGTGGTCGGCGTGGCTGCAGTGGCCGGACGGGCACATCCCCCTGCTCGGGGACTCCGACGACGGCGACCACTCCGCGCTCCTGCTCGGCGCCGGGGACCTCTGGGACGACCCGGAGCTCGTCTGGGCCGGCTCCCGCGGCGCCGCCGGCACCCCGCCGCCGGGACCGTCGCGCGACTTCCCGGACGCCGGCTACACGGTCCTGTCCGACGGGTGGGGCGGCGACCGGGCGTCCTTCGCCCGGCGCACGCACGTCCTCGTCGACACCGCCCGGCTCGGCGAGGGCGCGCACGCCCACTACGACGCGCTGAGCCTCGTCGTCCACGCCGACGGCGTGCCCGCGCTCGTCGACCCCGGCCGGTTCACGTACTCCGGCGACCTCGACGCCGACGGCACCGACTGGCGGCACGCGTTCAAGACGACCCGCGCGCACAACACGGTGACGGTCGACGGCCGCGACCAGACGCGGTACCTGTCGCGGAACAAGCACGGTCCGGACGCCGAGGTCGTCGGCCGGCACGTCCTGCTCGGCGACGCCGGACCGGGGGCCGGCGACGCCGTCCTGGCCTCGGTGCGCAGCCACGAGTACACCGGCCTCCACTCCCGCCTCGTGGTGTTCGTGCGGCGCGAGTACCTCGTCGTCCTCGACCGCGTGGACCCCGCCGACGACGCGGCGCACCGCGCCGAGGTGGCCTGGCACCTTCCGGCCGGCGCCGCGGTGTCGCTGCGCCAGGACCGTCCGGACCGTCCGGAGGGCGGGTGGGCGACGGCCGTCGTCGACGGCGCGCCGGTGCAGCTGCTCGTCACCGCGCCGTCGGGCACGGACGTGCGGGTCGACGACGGCTGGGTCTCGGTGCTCTACGGCGTCCGCTCGGCGGCCCCGGTGGTCCGCGCCGAGGTGAGCGGGAGCGGTCCGCTGCTCGCCGTCACCGTCGTGGCGCCGCGCCGGACCGGCGTCGTCGTCGAGGGCGTGGCCGCCGACGGGGACGGCTGGGTGGTGCGGACGGTGCGCGACGGCGTGCCGCGGGAGGACCGCCTGAGATGGCCCGCCGGCTCAGCGCCCTGGGCGCAGGCCCCCGCCCTCGCCGACGTCCTCACCGAGCGGGTCGGCGTGCAGGAGCGCGCGGAGCCGGCGTGAGGCGCTCTGCGGCCCGTCCGCCCCGCGGTGCACGCGGCGCAGGATCCGGGTGACCCGGTTGACGAGGACGAGCCGGGCGAGCAGGGCGGTGTCGACCGCACGGCCGGTGGCCCGGTAGCCGTCGAGGAGGTCCCGGCCGGGACCGGACCGCCCGGCGAGGAGCCCGACGAGCGGGGCGAGGTCCACCTCCGCGGGGCCGGCGGACATCCGGTCCCAGTCGACGAGGCGGAGCACCCCCGTGGCCTCGTCGAGGACGACGTTGCGCAGGGACAGGTCGCCGTGGACGCACACCGCCGGGTGGGTCCCGGCGGGGACCGGACCGGCGAGCCGGTCGACCACCCCGGTCAGCGGCTCAGTGACCTCCGGCGCGACCTCGCGCGCGGCCTCGTACCAGCGACGCAGCTTGCGCCCTGGGTGCGCCGGGTCCCAGGCGTGCAGCCCGTCGGCCGGCGCCGCGTGCACCGCGGCGAGCACCGGGGCGAGGCGGGGGACGGCGCGGTCGCGCACGGCCGGGTCCACGCGGTCGAGCGCCGTCCCGGCGACCACCTCGAGCTCCAGGGTGCAGGCGTCCTCGTCGACGGCGAGCAGGCCGGGGGCGATCCCCGCGTGCCGGGCCGACGCCCGCGTGACCTCGAGCGCGGCGCCGAACTCGCCGGGGGAGAACAGCTTCGTGATGACCAGCCGACCGTCGTCGTCGAGCAGCAGCGTCGCGCGGCGGCCCGCCTTGTGCGCGAGGACGGCGCCCCGGGCCGCGCCGGGCCGGGCGCGCAGGTCACCCAGCCCCGGCAGCAGCGGGTCGGCGAGGGCGGACAGCGGCGTCATCGCACGGCCTGCGCCGCGGTCGTCGGCGCGGCCGCCGCGAGCCCGGCGACGAGCTCGTCGGGTGCCGGGGCCGCCGCCGGGTCGCCGACGGCCTCGGC
>JBQGCR010000611.1:0-5233 GCA_052038585.1 Kineosporiaceae bacterium | reverse complement strand
CGTCGTCCGACCCCCGGCCGCGACGGTGGCCCGAGGCGTCGTCCGACCCGCGGTCCCGGGTGCGGGTCCGCGTCCGGTGGCTGCCGTCGTCGTCCGACGAGCGCCGTGCCGCGGAGCCCGCGGGTCGCCGGTCGTCGCCGGGCTCGGTGCGGTCGTCGCGGTCACGCCGGCCGCCGTGGTCGTCCGCCGTCGCGGGCGGCCGCGCCGTGGCGGTCGCCGTGGCGGTCGCGGTGGCGGTCGCCGTCGGGGTCGCCCGCGGGGACGCCGTCGCGGTGGCGGTCGGCGCCGCACGTCCGGCGAGGTCGGATGCGGACGGGTGGTCGTCGACGCGGGTGCTCGAGGACGACGGACGCTCGTCGCTGCCGGCGGCGAAGGCGACGCCGGTCGCGGTGCCCGTGACGGCGACGACGGCGGCGGCGGCGAGGGCGACGCGGCGGGAGAGGGTGCTGGTCATCGTGGGCTCCAGGGCGGGTCGTGGACGTCTGTGCTGACGTCGTCCATGCAACCCGCGGGACGGTGCAGCGCGGTATCGCACCTTGGGACGGCCCGGCGACCTGCCCGGACGTCGCAGGGCGGGAGGCCCGCGGACTGCCCGACGGTCCGGTCCCCGGCCCGCCGCGGCCTGCCCGCCCGGCCGGGCCGGCAGGCCCGGCGGGGCCCGCAAACCCTAGCGCCCCTGGGGGTGCCAGACGGTCTTGGTCTCCGTGAAGGCGAGCACGCGGGCCGGGCCGTTCGGCGTCGCCGTCCAGTCCGGCTCGGTGAGCGGCTCGCTCGCGGGGCCGTCGCCCGCGGGCCGGACGACGCGCGTGAGCGTCTGCGCCGCAGCGGCTTCGAGCGCGCCCCAGTCGACGCCCTCCGCCTCGGCGGCGCCGGCGAGGTCGAGCGCGTCGACGTCCTCGTGCGAGGCGAGCCACGGCGCCATCTCCGCCGTGACGCCGGTCAGGACGTTGACGACGCCGCCGGGGACGTCGGACGTCGCGAGCACCTCGCCGAGCGTCACGGCCGGCAGCGGGCGGGTCTGCGAGGCGACGACGACGCACGTGCTGCCGCCGGCGAGGACCGGTGCGACGACGCTGACGAGCCCGAGCAGCGAGGACCGCTGCGGGGCGAGGACGGCGACGACGCCGGTCGGCTCCGGCACCGAGAGGTTGAAGTACGGCCCGGCGACGGGGTTGGCGGCGCCGGCGACCTGGGCGACCTTGTCCGTCCACCCCGCGTACCAGACCCAGCGGTCGACGGCGGCGTCGACGACGTCGGAGGCCGTGGCGTCGGACAGGCCCTCCGCGCGGGCGACCTCGTCGACGAACTGGGCGCGCCGGCCCTCCATGACCTCGGCGACCCGGTACAGCACCTGGCCGCGGTTGTAGGCGGTCGCGGCGGCCCAGCCGGGGAAGGCTTTGCGGGCGGCGACGACGGCGTCGCGGGCGTCCTTGCGCGAGCCCATCGCCGCGTTGGCGAGGAACTCGCCCGCGGCGGAACGGATCTCGTACGACCGGCCCGACTCCGAGCGGGGGAACGCCCCGCCGACGTAGAGCTTGTAGGTCTTGCGGACGTCGAGGCGGCTCACAGCCCGTTCTCCTTCACGTAGGCGAGCAGGCCGTGCCGGCCGCCCTCGCGGCCGTAGCCGGACTCCTTGTAGCCGCCGAACGGGCTCGTCGGGTCGAACCGGTTGAAGGTGTTGGCCCAGACGACGCCGGCGCGCAGCCGGTCGGCCATCCAGAGGATCCGCGAGCCCTTCTCGGTCCACACCCCGGCGGACAGGCCGTACGGCGTCGTGTTCGCCTTGGCGACGGCCTCGTCCGGCGTCCGGAACGTCATGACCGACAGCACCGGGCCGAAGATCTCCTCCTGGGCGATCCGGTGCGCCGGGCTCACCCCGGTGAACAGCGTCGGGGCGAACCAGAACCCCTTGTCCGGCAACGGGCACGGCGCGGTCCAGCGGGTCGCGCCCTCGTCCTCGCCGGCCCGGACGAGGTCGGTGATCCGGGCGAGCTGCTCGGCGGAGTTCACCGCGCCGACGTCGGTGTTCTTGTCCATCGGGTCGCCGACGCGCAGCTGCGCGACCCGGCGCTGCAGGCGCGCGACGACCTCGGCGGCCACCGACTCCTGGACGAGCAGCCGCGAGCCCGCGCAGCACACGTGCCCCTGGTTGAAGAAGATGCCGTTGACGACGCCCTCGACGGTCTCGTCGAGCGGGGCGTCGTCGAAGACGATGTTCGCCGCCTTGCCGCCGAGCTCGAGCGTCGCCTTCTTCCGCGTGCCGGCGACGGCGCGGGCGATGTGCCGCCCGACCTCGGTGGAGCCGGTGAAGGCGACCTTGTCGACGCCGGGGTGGGCGACGAGCGCCGCGCCGGTCTCGCCGGCTCCGGTGAGGACGTTGACGACGCCGGGCGGCAGGTCGGCCTGGCGGCAGACGTCGGCGAAGAGCAGGGCCGACAGCGGCGTCGTCTCGGCCGGCTTGAGCACGACCGTGTTCCCCGTCGCGAGGGCGGGGGCCACCTTCCACGCGAGCATGAGCAGCGGGAAGTTCCACGGGATGACCTGGCCGACGACGCCGTGCGGCGCCGGGACGCCGTCCGGTCCGGCGGGCAGCCCGGCCCAGGCGAGCTTGTCGGCCCAGCCCGCGTGGTAGAAGAAGTGCGCCGCCGCGAGCGGGACGTCGACGTCGCGGCTCTCCCGGATCGGCTTGCCGTTGTCGAGGGTCTCGGCGACGGCGAGCTCGCGGCCCCGCTCCTGCAGGATCCGCGCGATGCGGAAGAGGTACTTGGCGCGCTCGGCGCCCGGCATCGCCCCCCACACCGTGTCGTAGGCGCGGCGGGCGGCGGCGACGGCGCGGTCGACGTCGGCGGCGCCCGCGACGGCGAACTCCGCGAGCACCTCCTCGGTGGCGGGGTTGACGCTCTTGAGCGCCGCCCCGTCGGCGGGGTCGACGAACTCGCCGTCGACGAAGAGCCCGTACGACGGGCGCAGCGACAGCACCGCCCGGGACTCCGGGGCGGGGGCGTACTCGAAGGTGGGCACGAAAGCTCCTGCGGCAGTGAGGACGACGGCGGGGGCGGGGGCCGTCAGGTGGCGAGCGTGAGCCGGTCGGCGCTCGCGTACGCGCCGACCGTCATCCGGCGGCGCTGGAGGAGGACGTCGTTGAGCAGGCTCGACGCCCCGAAGCGGAAGCGGTCCGGGTCCAGCCAGTCCGGGCCCGCGGTCTCGTGGACGAGGACGAGGTGCTTGACCGCGTCCTTCGCCGTCCGGATGCCGCCGGCCGGTTTGACGCCGACGACGGCGCCCGTCGTCGTCGCCCAGTCCCGCACGGCCTCGAGCATGACGAGGGTGACCGGCAGCGTCGCCGCGGGGGAGATCTTGCCGGTGCTCGTCTTGATGAAGTCCGCGCCCGCGGCCATGGCGAGCCACGACGCGCGGCGGACGTTGTCGAGCGTCGCGAGCTCGCCGGTCTCGAGGATGACCTTGAGGTGGGCCGGGGCGGTGCCGGTCGGCACGTCGTGGCAGACCTCGCGGACGGCGACGATCTCGTCGAAGACCTGGCCGTAGCGGCCGGAGAGGAACGCCCCGCGGTCGATGACCATGTCGATCTCGTCGGCCCCCGCGCGGACGGCGTCCCGGGTGTCGGCGAGCTTGACGGGCAGGCTCGCCCGGCCGCTCGGGAACGCCGTCGTCACCGCCGCGACCCTGACGCCCGAGCCGGTGAGGGCCTCGACGGCGACCGGCACGAGGTCGTTGTAGACGCAGACGGCGGCCACGGGCGGGCAGTCGCCGTCCACCGGGTCCGGCCGGCGGGCCTTCGCGCACAGCGAGCGCACCGTCCCCGGGGTGTCGGCGCCCTCGAGGGTCGTGAGGTCCGTCATCCGGATCGCGAGGTCGAGCGCCCAGGCCTTGGCGTCCGCCTTGATCGAGCGGGTGCCGAGCATCGCCGCCCGCGCCGCGGCCCCGACCTCGTCCACGCCGGGCAGCCCGTGCAGCCAGCGCCGCAGGCTCGCGTCGTCGAGGGCCGTGGCCCCCGAGACGTGGCGGGCGCGGGCCAGGACGTCCGGCGTGCCGGGGGACGGCGGGAGGGGGGTGGCGGCGACCGGGGCGGGGACGCCCGTGGCGGTGGCGTCAGCGGTGGCGTCGGCGGTCGCGGGTCCTGCGGTCATTGCCCCGAGTGTAGTTGCGATCTGCGCCGCCGCTCCCGGCCGCGGCGGCCGGGCGGTGCTCGCCGACCATGATCACGCCAGCAGCATCCATGATCACCGCTCTCACGTTCATGATCACCGCGGGGAGGAGGGGGTGCGGGGGTGGGGTGTGAGGATGGGGGGATGGTCGGGAGTGGGTGGCGTGGGCGCTGGGCGGGCGGGGCGGGGAGCGCTCGGCGGGGGAGTGGCGGGGCGGGGAGGGCTCGGCGCGGGAGTGGCGGGGCGGGGAGTGCTCGGCGGGGGAGTGCGGGGAGTGCGGGGAGTGTGGGCGTGTCGGGGTGGGCGCCGACGGCGTCGCGGATCGGGGCGGGCGGGGTGTGGGTCATCGCCGCGTGGTGGGCGGGGGACCTCGCACTCGCCGGGCGGACGGCCGACCTGCTCGACGTGCTGCCCTGGCTGCTGCTCGTGTGCGTCGTCGTCTGGGCCGTCTTCTGGCGGCCGGCCGTGCTCGTCGACGACGACGCGGTGACCCTGCGGAACCCGTTGCGGGAGACCAGGGTGCCGTGGTCGGCGCTCGAGGGCGTCGAGACCCGCTTCGCCCTGACCCTGCTCACCGAGCGGGGCCGGCACCAGTCCTGGGCCGCCGCGGCGCCGGGGCGGCCGGGGGTGCTGCGCCTGGGGTCCGGCGGGCTCGGCGGGCGCAGCCGGCCGGGCGCCGAGGCCGGGCGGCACGACATGCCGCGGCCCGCGTGGAACCCGGACGCCACGACCGGACGGTCGAGCAGCGAGCTGACGTCGGACTCCGGCGCGGCGGCCTTCCTCGTCGAGTCGTCGTGGCGCGCCTGGCGCGACCGGCAGGGCCGGCAGCCCGGCGGCGACCGGCCCGAGCCGGTCGGCGTGCGGTGGAACGCCGCCGCGGTCGCGGCGGCCGCCGCGCTCGTCGTCCTCGGGGTGCTGACCGCGGTCCTCTGACCCCCGCCTTACCGCGGGACGCCGACCCGCCACCAGGGGCGTGCGACGCGGCGGTGCCGCGCGGTGGCCCGGGGCTCGGGCTCCGCGGCCCGCAGCCACACCCGGGCGCGCTCGGGCTCGGTGCCGGCCAGGCC
>JBQGCR010000610.1:0-2232 GCA_052038585.1 Kineosporiaceae bacterium | reverse complement strand
GCGGCCGGGCGCCCGCGCCGCGGACCCGCCGCGACGGCGCCCGGGGGGGCCCGGCGCTCGCCACCCGGTGCCGCACGTGCGCGACGCTGCTCGACACCGCGGCCGAGCGCAAGGTCGGCCGGTGCGCCCACTGCCCGCCGGCCTACGACGAGGCCGTCCTCGAGCGGCTGCGGGTCTGGCGGGCCGGCGTCGCGAAGGCCGCGAGCCTGCCGCCGTACACGGTGTTCACCGACGCGACCCTCGTCGCCATCGCCGAGGCGAGGCCGGCGAACGACGCCGCGCTCGCCCGGGTGCCCGGGGTCGGCGCGGCCAAGCTCGGCCGGTACGGCGAGGAGGTCCTCGCGCTGCTCGCGGGGGAGTGAGGCGCGTCAGCCGGCCCTCCGGCCGCTCACGCCACCTCGCGCAGCAGGCCGGTCGCGACGTCGAAGACGAACCCGCGCACGGACTCCTTGTGCGGCACGTACGGGCTGTCGAGGACGCGGCGGACGCTGCGCCGCACGTCCTCGTCGAGGTCGGCGAACGCCTCGCTCGCCCAGGCGGGCCGCTCGCCGGTCTCGGCGGCGAGGTCGTCGCGGAACTGCTCGTCGGTGAAGGTGAGCATCCCGCAGTCGGTGTGGTGCACGAGCACGACCTCGCGGGTGCCGAGCAGGCGCTGGCTGATGGCGAGCGACCGGATCTCGTCGTCGGTGACGACCCCGCCGGCGTTGCGGATGACGTGCGCCTCGCCCGGTCCGAGCCCGAGCAGGCGGTACACGTCGAGCCGGGCGTCCATGCACGCGACGACGGCGACGTGCCGCGACGGCGGCATCGGCAGCGGCCCGGAGAAGGTCTCGGCGTAGGTGCGGTTCGCGGCGAGCAGCTCGTCGGTGACGGACACGGGGGCCTCCTGGCAGGGCGGACGGTGCGGACGGGACCCGTCGCCGGCGCGTCAGGTCACCCACGGTGTACCGCACGGGCTCGGTGGCGTCCAGTGCCGTTGCGTCGCAACGCTTTGCGCGCGGGACGGTCGGGCCCGGCCGCCCCGTGCGGACGGCCCGCCGGACGGTCCGCGCAAACCGGTCGGAAGAACACGCCGTAAATGCGTTGCGCGCCCTCGCGGGGCTCCCCTACGGTTCTTCTCACAGACGACGCCCCGCGCCGGACCCTGTCCTGCGCGAACGGCCCGAGCACCTGAGAGGAGGTGGACCCGTGGTGATGACCCTGACCTGGTTCGGCGACACGCAGCTCCCCGCGTTCGTCGGCGTCGGCATGCCGCAGGCCGCCTTCGCGCCGGTGCACACCGACCGCACCTACCTCCTCGTCTCGCCCGTCGTGGGCGTGACCGGGGGAGAGCTCCGTCCGTTCACGGGCGGCGTCGAGCGCAAGCGCGCCGGGATCGACAACAGCACACCGACGGGTCTCGCACCCTGGAGTCCACCGGTCTAGCACCACCGACCGGCACCTCACAGGCCGCGGCACCCGACACAGGGGCCGCGGCCATTTCCTTGCCCGGCGCGACAGCCGGACCGATCGGCCGCAGCCCCACCTCGAACACCCACCGGCACCCCGGTGGGGGCAGCGACGAGGCAGCGGGTCGGACCACCCGCGGCCGTGAACCAGGAGGTGAGGCGCCGTGCAGCTCATGGCGCTGCTCGACACGATGGTGGAGGAGCCGGCCGGCCTCTCCACGACCGGGGACATCCCGTGCCGCACGAACGACGCGGAGCTGTGGTTCGCCGAGTCCCCGGCGGACGTCGAGGCGGCCAAGGCGCTCTGCGTCGGCTGCCCCGTCAAGGACCAGTGCCTCGCCGGCGCGCTCGAGCGCCGCGAGCCCTGGGGCGTCTGGGGCGGGCAGCTGCTCGTCGCCGGCGTCGTCGTCCCCCGCAAGCGGCCGCGCGGCCGCCCGCGCAAGTGCGAGGTCGCCGCGTGAGCGGCCACGTCGGTCCGCTCGCGGACCCGTTGCGGGACAACCGTTCTCCCCACGACTTCTCGATCCTCCCCTCGAACAGGAGCACCACGATGTTCAGCCCACTCCAGCTCGATCAGCACGTCGTGCTCGCCGAGAGGCACGCGTGTAGCCAGGCCCGTGCGGCCCGGCTCGCGCGCCTCGCCCGGGGCGTCCGCCGGACCGCGCGGGCCGCCCGCCCGACGGCCACGACCATCGCCAGCCCGGCGGTGCAGCCGGACCGCACCCTGGTCCCCGCCCCCCGCTGACCGCCGACTCCGCCCCCAGTCCCGCCGACTCCGCACCCA
>JBQGCR010000609.1:0-5424 GCA_052038585.1 Kineosporiaceae bacterium | reverse complement strand
GTCGTCGACCGCGTCGTCGCCGCGCTCGCCGGGCCGGTCGGCGACATCCCCGACGTCGTCCCGGACCGCCTGGGCGGCAAGCGGATCGCCGCGTGGCGCGCCTGGGGGGCCCGGGTCGCCGCCCGCCGCGCCGCCGGCGCGCGCCTCGCCGTCCGGCTCGACGCGCCGGACGAGCACGCCGAGCACTGGCGGCTCGTGCCGCTCGCGGTCGGGCTCGCCGACGACACGACGCGCGTCGCCGTCGTCGACGCCGATCCCGCGACCTTCGGGGCGTCCGGGTCGGCGTGGAACCGCTGGCTGCTCCTCGAGGCGGCGTCGGCGACCGCGGCGTGGCCGGCCGGCCCGCTCGGGACCGACCTCGCGCCGATCGGGCTCGACGAGCTCGACGTCGTCGACCTGCTCCGCGAGGGCGCCCAGGCGCTCGCCGACGCCGGGGTCGACGTCGTCGCCGCGTCGGGCCTGCTGCGGACGGCGTCCGTGCGGCGCCGGGCGCGCAGCACCGGCGTCTCCGGCGGCCTGTCGACGAAGGACCTGCGGCTCGAGCTCGGGGTCACGGTCGACGGCGAGGAGCTCACGGCCGACGAGGTCGCGCGCCTGGCCGCGGCCAAGACCGAGCTCGTGCTCGTGCGCGGCCGCTGGACGCGGGTGGACGACGCCGAGCGCGCCCGCCTCGCCCGGCTGCTCCAGCGCCTGCAGTCACCGGTGGCGACGGCGGACCTGCTCGTGGACGAGGCGTTCACCGGGGTCGAGGTCGAACCGCCCGAGCGGCTCGCGGCGACCCGGCGGGTCGAGCCGCCGGACGGCCTGCGGGCGACGCTGCGGCCCTACCAGCGCGACGGGCTCGACTGGCTCACGTGGGTCGAGGAGAGCGGCACGGGGGGCGTGCTCGCCGACGACATGGGGCTCGGCAAGACCCTCCAGGTGCTCGCCCGGGTGCTCCTCGACGCCGAGTCCGGCGGCGCCGGCCCGACGCTCGTCGTCTGCCCGCTCACGCTCGTCGACACGTGGGCCCGCCAGGCCGAGCAGTTCGCCCCGCGGCTGCGGGTCGCGGTGCACCACGGCGCCGACCGGGAGGACGTCACGGCGCTCGCCGGGCGGGCCGACCTCGTGCTGACGACGTACGGCCTGCTCGCCCGTGACCCGGCGCTGCGCGAGGTCGCCTGGCACCGCGCCGTCCTCGACGAGGCGCAGGCCGTGAAGAACCCCGACACCCGCACCGCCCGCGCCGCCCGCGCGCTCACCGCGACCCACCGGCTCGCCGTGACCGGCACCCCGGTCGAGAACCACCTCGGCGAGCTGTGGTCCGTCATGGCCTTCGCCGCACCGTCGATCCTGCCGCGGCGCAAGGACTTCGAGCGCACCTTCGTCAAGGCGGCCGTCGACGAGGCGGCGCTGGACCGGCTCCGCGCCGTCGTCGGCCCGTTCGTCCTGCGCCGGGCCAAGAGCGACCCCGGGGTGGCCCCGGACCTCCCGCCGCGCACCGTGATCCGCGAGGACTGCGCGCTGACCCGGGAGCAGGTCGGTGCCTACGAGGCCGCCGCCGCGGCGATGCTCGAGGAGGTCGAGGGCGGGTCCGGGGGCGCGCGGCGGCTGCACGTGCTCGCCGGGATCGCGCGGCTCAAGCAGGTCCTCGTCCACCCGGCGCTGCTCAGCGAGCGGCGGACCGGTCTCGCCGGACGGTCCGGGAAGGTGGACCGGCTCGGCGAGCTGCTCGCCCAGATCGTCGACGAGGGCCAGGCGGCCGTGGTCTTCACCCAGTTCGCCTCCTTCGTGCCGGCGCTCGCCGCGCACCTGTCGGCCGTGCTCGGCGTCGAGGTGCTCACGCTGACCGGCTCGGACGACCGCGCGCGGCGCGCCGCCGTCGTCGACCGGTTCTCCGCGGACGGCGGGCCGCCCGTGCTCGTCGTCTCGCTCAAGGCGGGTGGCACCGGCCTGACGCTCGTGCGCGCCAACCACGTCGTCCACCTCGACCGCTGGTGGAACCCCGCGGTGGAGGACCAGGCGTCGGACCGCGTGTGGCGGATCGGCCAGCGGCAGAAGGTGTTCGTGCACACGCTCGTCTGCCCCGGGACGCTCGAGGACCGGATCGACGCGATGCTCGCGGGCAAGCGGGCGGTCGCGTCGTCCGTCGTCCGGTCCACGGACACGCGGGTGTCCGACCTCACCGACGCCGAGCTCGCCGACCTCGTCGGCCTCGTCCGCGAGCGGGTCCTCGCGTGAGGGCGGCCCGGTGAGCCCGGCCCGTCGCGAGCGCTGGTTCGACGGCGACCGTCCCTACGCGCCGCGGATCTCCGTCGAGGGCGGTGCCCGCGTCGCCCGGCCCGGCTCGGTGACGACGCCCGCCGCGTTCGCGCTCGTCGAGGCCGCCGTCCGCCGGACGTCGCCGGGCATCGGCTCGCGGGCCCGCACCTACGCCCGGCAGGGCCAGGTCGTCGAGCTGCGCGTCGAGGACGGCGCCGCCACCGCGGCCGTGCAGGGCTCGGACGCCGAGCCGTACGCCGTCGGGCTCGTGCGCTCCGCCGACGGGGACGTCGAGGCCTCGTGCAGCTGCCCCTACGGCTGCGACGCCGTCGAGTGGTGCAAGCACGCCGCGGCGCTCGCGTACGTCGTCGCCGACCTCGTCGACCGGGACGCCGGCGTCGCCGACCGCTGGCTCGGCGCCGGGTCCGGCGACGAGGCCGACGAGGACGACACCGCCCCGGACCCGGCCGAGGTCGAGGCGCTCGCGGCGTCCCTCGAGGCCGTCGCCGGTCCGCCACCGGCGGCGCAGCGGTGGGCGGCCGCCTTCGAGGTGCTGCCGCCGCCGCGCTGACGGGCCCGGTGGGAGGATGGGACGGTGCCGCTCGCCGTCGACCTCGCCGCCGTCCTGCTCTTCGTCGTCCTCGGCCGGCGCGCGCACGATGAGGGCTCGGTCGTCCTCGGGACGCTGGGCACCGCCTGGCCGTTCCTCGCCGGGGCGCTCGCCGGCTGGGCCGTGCTCGCGCTGCTGCGGCTGCCCGGGCGCTCGCTGCGGGCGGGCGCCGTCGTCGCCGTCGCCACCGTCGCGGTCGGCATGGTCCTGCGCGCGCTCGTGCAGCACGACGGGACGCCGGTCTCCTTCGTCGTCGTCGCGTCGGTCGTCAACCTCGCGCTGCTGCTCGGCTGGCGCGCGGTCGCCGTCGCCGTCGCCCGCCGCCGCGGGCGGGTGCCTGCCGGCGTGTGAACGAGCCCCCTTGGGGGTTGCTCACGGGTTGTGCAACTCGGAAATAGTTTTCGCCTCAGAGGTTTCACCCGGACGGGCTCCGGGGAGTCTGGGGGCATGACCGCAGTGACGATGACGCAGAGCACCACGCCGGCCCGGAGCACGTCCGAGGACAGCGCCCAGGCCTCCCGCCACGCCCGTACCGCCGCTCTGTTCGAGACCCTCGCCACGACCACCGACGAACGCCGGCGCGCGTCGATCCGCGAGGAGCTCATCACCCTGAACATGCCGGTCGCGACCGCGATCGCCAGGCGCGACCGCGGTCGCGGCGAGTCCAGCGAGGACCTCACGCAGGTCGCCTGCCTCGCCCTCGTCACCGCCGTCGACGGCTTCGACCCCGAGCGCGGCTACGACTTCCTCGCCTACGCGGTCCCGACGATCCGCGGCGCCGTCCGCCGTCACTTCCGCGACAAGGCCTGGGACGTCCGCCCGCCGCGCCGCATCCAGGAGCTCCGCGCGAAGGTCGAGGCCGCGAGCGAGCGCCTCTCCCACGAGCTCGGCCGCTCCCCCCGCCCGAGCGAGCTGGCCGCCGACCTCGGCGTCGAGGTCGACGAGGTCTCCGAGTGCCTGGCCTCGGGTGACTGGTACCACGTGCAGTCCCTCGACGCGCCGGCCACCTCGGCGTCCGGCACCGGTGCCGAGCTCGCCGACCTCCTCGGCTCCGAGGACCCCGAGCTCGACCTCGTCGAGTCCCGCGTGAGCGTCCAGCCGCTGCTGGCCAAGCTCTAGCCCCGCGAGCGCCGCATCCTCATCCTCCGCTTCTACCGCGGCTGGACCCAGCAGCAGATCGGCGCCGACATCGGCGTCAGCCAGATGCAGGTCTCCCGCCTCCTCGCTTCCGCCCTCAAGCAGCTGCGCGAGCAGCTGGAGGCCCAGCAGGCCGCCTGACCCCAGCACGACACGGCAGAGCGCCGCCGCCCCGAGGACGGCGGCGCTCTCCGGTGTCTCCGCGCCCCCTCCCCTCCCCGTGATCATGAACGTGAGCCCCGTGATCATGAACGTGAGACCCGTGATCATGAACGTGCGAACCCCCTGACCGGAAGTTGTCCACAGCCTGTGGACGACGATCGGCGACGTGCGGCGAGATACGGCATGCTGCCCGACCATGATCGATCCTGGTGCCAGCTCGGACGGGTTGCTCTTCGACGGCCGGCCGTTCACGTCGGAGCTGTGGACCACGCACATCGGCCCGGTCAAGGACCTCAAGCTGCTCAGGCGCAGCGGAGCGGTCCACAGCCCCCTCGACGGCGTCTTCCTGGACCGGCGAGTCGTCGAGACCCCTGAGCTCCGCGCCAGCGCCTTGACGCTCGTCCTGCCACCGGGGGCAGCCGTGGCGCGACAGTGCGCCGCCTGGCTGCACGGCGTGGACGCAAGGACGCCGGCCGAGTCACACCTCCCGGTCCCGCTGCAGTGCGTCGTCGACTCGGCGCGGCACCCGGTGCACCGCCCCGGGGTGAAGTGCTACTCCGCCGAGCTCCTGGACCGCGACGTGTGCGAGATCGCCGGCATCCCCGTGACGACGCCGGCCCGGACCACTCTCGACGTCCTGCGCTGGTACAACTCGGGCGCCGCCCTGGGCTGTGCGGACGCCTTCGCCCGTCGAGGGCTCATCGTCCCGGCCGCGCTCGCTCAGGAGCTGGAGCGCTGGCGTGGCCGCTACGGCGTCGCCACCGCGCGGGAGCTGGTCGTGGCGATCGACGGCCGAGCCGACTCCGCCCTGGAGTCGGCCGCGCGGCTGCGCTCCCTGCAGGCGGGGATCCCCCGGCCCGACCTCCAGATCGAGGTGCGCTGGGGCGGGCAGGTCCGCCGCATCGACTTCGGCTGGCGGGACGCCCGGGTCGGCGTCGAGGCCTACGGCCAGGAGTTCCACACCGGCGCTGACCGAGTCGCCTCGGACGCCGACCGTGAGGCCTGGCTCAACGCCCGGGGCTGGCGGCTGAAGATCGCCTGGAAGAGTGACATCTGGGGGCGGAACCAGGACTTCGAATACGGTCTGGCCGCCATGCTCGGTCTGACCATCACGATCCGACCCCGCACCTGGTGAATCTCTCGTTCATGATCACCGCTCTCACCTTCATGATCACGGGGCTCACGTTCATGATCACGGGGAGAGGGGGGTGGGGGTGGGGGTGGTCAGGTGGGTTTCCACCCAGACCGTCTTGCCGTCGTCGACCTCGACGCCC
>JBQGCR010000608.1:0-10157 GCA_052038585.1 Kineosporiaceae bacterium | reverse complement strand
TCAGGGCACGCTCCCGCGCGGCGGCGGCGAGGGCGTGCCGGCGTGCGTCGTCGAGCAGCACGTCCGCGAGGGCGTCCCCGAGGGCCTGCGGGTCGCGCGCCGGGACGACCCGGTGCTCGGCGGCGAGCTCGGCGTACAGGTGCCGGAAGGTCGACAGCATCGTCTCGAGCCGGAACATCGTCAGGGCCCGCTCCCGTGCGGCGGCCGCGACGGCGTGCCGGCGGGCGTCGTCGAGCAGCACGTCCGCGAGGGCGTCGCCGAGGGCCTGCGGGTCGCGCGCGGGGACGACGACGCCGGCGTCCCCGGCCACCTCGGCGACGCCCCCGACGTCGGTCGACACCGTCGCCCGGCGGCACATCATCGCCTCCATGACGGTGTAGGGCAGGCCCTCGCTGATGCTCGACAGGGCGACGACGGACGACGCGTGGTACGCCGTCGTCGCCGGCCGGACCGGTCCCTCGAACGTCACGCAGCCGTCGAGCCCGAGCTCGGCGACGACCGCACGCACCTCGGCCTCGTACTCCTCGTTGCCGGCGGGGGTCGGGCCGAAGAGGCGCAGGACGGCGTCCGGCACGCGGGCCCGGGTCACGGCGAAGGCGCGGACGAGGGTCTCGAGGTCCTTGAGCGGGTCGACCCGCCCGACCCAGCCGACGGTCGGCACCTCGGGCTCGCCCTCGGCGGCCGGCAGCGAGGCGGCGTCGACGCCGTTGTAGACGGTCTGGACCCGGTCGGGGTCCGCGCCGTGCCGGACCTCCCAGCGCCGGTTGAAGACGTTCACGGGCGCGATGACGTCGGCCTGCTCGTAGGCGGTGCGGCACAGGCGCCGCTGGAACGCGAGCATGACCGCCTTGACCGGCCAGCGGTACCGCACGGTGGCGAAGGCGAGGTACCGCTCGCGCAGGTAGACGCCGTGCTCGGACATGACGATCGGCGTGCCGTGGCGCCACTTGGCCATGAGGGCCGGCAGGGCGGGCAGGCCGTTGGAGACGGGGTGGACGACGTCGGCCCGCGGCACCGGCCCGGCGAGCGGCAGGAGCATGTGCTCGACGAGCTCGGTGGCCTGGACGGCGTCCTGCACGCTCATCGGCACGTGCCGGTCGACGGCCCGCCACACGTCGAGCAGCGCCTGCACCGTCGTGTCCTCGCGGAAGAACGGCGCGAGGCCGGACGCCTGGGCGAACTCGAACAGCTCGGCGAGGGCGAGGTCGAAGCCGCGCTGCAGCGCGGTCGGGTCGAGCATCGCCGACAGCAGCGCCCGGTAGAGCCGGGTGAACCGGTGCCGCAGCCAGCGCGACGGCCGCCGGGGCGTCGGCGTCCAGTCCCACAGCGCGACCGGCGTCACGGCGACGACGTTGTCCGGCAGCGGGACCGCCGGCTGCACGCGGCTCGTCGCCGTGATGGCGACGACCTCGAACTCGTGGTCGGGCAGGCCGCGGACGAGCTGGTCGCACCACGTCGTCACGCCGCCGGTGACGTACGGGTAGCACCCTTCCGCGACGAGGGCGATCCTCACGCGGCCGGCACCGCCCGCGCCGCGGGACGGCTCCCGAGGTCGGCCGCCCGCCAGGCGCTGGCGACCATCTCGTCGAGCCCGTGCCGCGGGCGCCAGCCGAGGAGCCGGCCGGCCCGGCCGGCGTGCGCCACCATGGACGCCGGGTCCCCGGCGCGGCGGCCGACGACCTCGTACGGCAGCGGCGTCCCGGCCACCTCCTCGAACGCGCGCAGGACCTCGAGCACCGTGTAGCCGTGGCCGCAGCCGATGTTCACCACCTCGTCGACGCCCCGGGTGCCGGTGAGCCGGGCCGCGGCGACGTGCGCCTCGGCGAGGTCGGCGACGTGGATGTAGTCGCGCACCGGGGTGCCGTCCGGCGTCGGGTAGTCGCCGCCGTAGACGACGACCGGCCGGCCCTCGGCGATCCGGCCGAGGACGCGCGGGAAGAGGTTCGTCCCGCCCACCTCGGCGAGCGCCGGCTCGGCGGTGCCGACGACGTTGAAGTAGCGCAGGTTGACCACGGAGGCGCCGTAGGCGGCCGCGTGGTCGCGGACGATCCACTCGGCCATGAGCTTGGTGCGCCCGTAGGGGCTCTCGGGGAGCGTCGGGGCGTCCTCGTCGACCGCCGGCGTGGTCGGGGTGCCGTAGACCGCCGCGCTCGAGGAGTGGACCAGGCGCGTCACGCCGGCGACCCGCATGGCGCCGAGCATCGTCACCAGCCCCCCGATGTTCTCCGCGTAGTAGCGGTCCGGGTCCTCGACGGACTCCCCCACCGACTTCTTCGCCGCGAGGTGGACGACGCCGTCGACGCAGTGCTCCTCGAGGACGCGCCGGACCGTGCCGCCGTCACCGACGGACGCCCGGACGAACGGGACGCCCCGTGGCACGCGGTCCCGCGACCCCGTCGACAGGTCGTCGAGGACGACGACCCGCTCGTCCGCCGCGAGCAGCGCCCGCAGCACGTGCGATCCGATGTAGCCCGCCCCGCCGGCCAGAAGCCAGGTCCCCACCGCTGTCGTCCCCTCGGCCGGGCTCTGCTGCCCGGCGGTCGCCTCCCCGATGACAGTGCGTACCTGTCACCCACCGTGTCATCGGCGCTCGTACACGCCGCGTTACACCGGTGATCCCCAGTGTGCGGGGGCTCACAGACGGCGGGTGATGATCCACCGGCTTGTCACCCGCACGGCAGCAACCGTTCACATTCGGGCGGCGGGTCGGCACGGGTGATCCGCGACATCCTGGACGATCCGGGCGTCAGTGACACAGGGTGATGTCGATCTCCTGCCTCGACCGGGCAGGAACGGAGAAGCGCGGACCGCGCCGGACGGCCTAGCGTCGGGCCATGACCGAGACGACGAAGGACACCACCGCCGACGGCTTCACGCCCGAGGAGCGGGCCGCGATGAAGGCGCGCGCGGCCGAGCTGCGCGCCGAGGGGAAGAAGGGGGCGAAGAAGGCCGACGGGCTCCAGCAGCTCCTCGACCGCATCGCCTCGATGACGCCGGAGGACCGTGCGCTCGCCGAGCGCGTCCACGCCGTCGTCAGCCGGGTCGCCCCGGACCTGCTCGCGAAGACCTGGTACGGCATGCCCGCGTGGACGAACGAGGCCGGCAAGGTCGTCGTCTTCTTCCAGGACTCCGCGAAGTTCGGCTACCGCTACTGCACGCTCGGCTTCCAGGAGGACGCCCACCTCGACGACGGCGACCTGTGGCCCACGGCGTACGCGCTCGTCGCGTGGTCCCCCGAGGTGGAGGAGCGCGTGGCGGCGCTCGTGGGCCAGGCCGTAGCCTGATCCTCACACGTGTGAGGTGGGTGCATGGGTCGCGAGCAGGGCCGCCGGGTGACGGCGCAGGACGTCGCCGACCGGGCCGGGGTCTCCCGCGCCTCGGTCTCGCTCGTGCTCAACGGCCGGGCCGACGGCATGGTCTCCGACCGCAACCGGGCCGCCGTCCTCGCGGCGGCCGAGGAGCTCGGCTACCGGCCGAACTCGTCGGCGGTCAGCCTGCGCAGCAGGCGGACCCGCACCGTCGGGATCGTCACCGACGCCATCGCGACGACGGCCTTCGGTGGCCGCCTGCTCGCCGGTGCGGGGGACGTCGCGCTGGAGGCGGGCTACGTCCCGGTGCTCATGGACACCCGGGGCGACGCCGACCGCGAGGCGCTCGTCGTCGACACGCTCCTGTCGCGGCAGGTCGACGCCGTGCTCGTCGCGGCGATGAGCCTCATGGAGTACACGCCGCCGCCGGCGCTCGTGGAGACCCGGCCGCTGCTCGCCAACTGCTTCCCGCCCGGCCCCGGCGTCCCTGCGGTCATCGCCGACGAGGTGGGGGGCGGCCGCTCGGCGGTGCAGGTGCTGCTCGACGCCGGGCACCGCGACGTCGTCCTCCTCGCCGGCACCCCCGACCTCGTGGCCACGCACCGCCGCACGGAGGGCTTCCGCGCCGCGATGGCCGACGCCGGCCTCGACGGCGAGGTGGTCACCGCCGGCTGGGAGGTCGACAAGGGGTACGCGGCCGCGACGGCCGTGCTCCGGCGCCCGCACCGCCCGACCGGCCTCGTGTGCGCCAACGACCGTGCCGCGATGGGCGCGGTGCTCGCGGCGGCCCGCCTGGGCCTCGACGTGCCGCGCGACGTCTCGGTGGTCGGCTACGACGACGACGAGAACGTCGCCCCGTGCCTCGTGCCGCCGCTGACGACGGTCGCCCTGCCGCACGAGGAGATCGGGCGCACCGCCATGCGGCTGCTGCTCGACCGGGTGCACGGCCGCGAGCCGGAGCGGGAGGTGACGACGGTCGCCTGCCCGCTCGTGCGCCGCAGTTCGGTCGCCCCGCCGGTCGCCCGACGCTAGCCGGGCAGACCGAGCCGGTACCCGGCACCCGGGTCGCCGGCCCAGTCGAGCACCCACCCGCCGCCGGCCTCGGGGTAGGCCCGCGTCGTCGTCGGCACGGGCCCGCCGTCGAAGACCTCGACCATCGAGCCGTCGACGAGCACCCGGACCGGCTGCAGCGCAGCGGGATCGGCGTCGATCTTCGCCACGGTGACGGCCGTCCCGTCGGCGTGCAGCAGCCGCAGGGTGATCCGCCCGACGCCGGCCGGCACGGTCGCCTCGAAGGCGCGCTCGGCGATCCGCGCGCCCGGGAGGACCTCGAACGCGGTGCGGCGCAACGCCTCCAGCTCCGGCACCGGGCGGCTCACGACACGACCGTCGACCACCGAGAGCTCGCGCGGGAACGTCAGGCAGCCCGCCCAGCCGGCCGCCGCGACCTCGTCGGGGCTGCGGTCGAGCTCCCAGGACCAGGCCCACAGGAGCACGCGGTCGCCGTCGACGAGCACCTGCGGGGCGTAGAAGCACGGTCCGGCGTCGAGGAGCCCGCCGCCGGTCGGCACGAACCGCGGGCCGTCCGGGGTCACGGCGAGGTCACCGACGAGGTACCGGACCCCGGTGAGCGCGAACGACTCCGGCCCGCTCCCCCGCTTCCACAGCGAGAGCACGAGCACCCAGGTCTCCCCGACCCGGACGAGGTTGGGGCACTCCCAGATGTCGGCGGGGGCGACCCGGGCCGCGACGGGGTCGTCCCCGTCGAGCAGGGTGCCGAGCGGCACCCAGCGGGCGAGGTCGTCGGCGGCGTAGACGAGCAGCCGCGGGGTGCCGCCGGGGCGGCCGGCGCCCTGGACGGCGTAGCGCCGGCCCTCCACCTCGACGAGGAAGGGGTCGCGGACGTCGGTGACGTCGACGTCGTCGGGCATGCCGACGACCGTGTCGTCGGTGCGGGTCCAGGTGCGCAGCGTCCGGTCGGACCGGGCGAGGACGACGTGCGAGGCGCCCGTGCGGTCCGCCACGGCGCTGTAGACGAGCGTGGGCACGCCGTCGTCGTCGACGGCGCAGCCGGTCCAGCAGCCGAGGGCGTCGTGGCCGTCCGGTCGCGGGGCGATGGCGAGCGGCTCCTCGTGCCACGTCACGAGGTCGTCGGAGCTGACGTGGCCCCACGCGATGGCGTCGTGGACGGGCGCGGCCGGGTTGTGCTGGAAGAACACGTGGTAGCGCCCGTCGACCCGGGCCAGACCGTTGGGGTCGTTGAGCCAGCCGCGGGCCGGCCGCCCGTGCAGCGCCGGGAACGTCGGGTCGTGCGTCGTCGTCACTTCGTGGCTCCTGCCGTGAGACCCTCGCGCAGCGGGCGCTGCCCGACGAGGAAGACCGCGACGGCCGGGATCATCGACAGGACGACCCCGGCGAGGACGGTGGCGACGCTGCCCGTCCCGAGGTTGCCCTGCAGCGTGACGAGGCCGAGCGGCAGCGTGAAGTTCTCCTCGCTGATCGTCAGGATCAGCGGCCGGAAGAACTCGTTCCAGTGGTAGTTGAAGGCGAGGATCCCCACGATGGCCATCCCCGGCAGCGCGAGCGGCGCGTAGACGGAGAAGAAGGTCCGCAGCGGGCCCGCGCCGTCGATCGAGGCCGCCTCGCCGAGCTCGGCGGGCAGGCCCATGAAGTACTGCCGCATGAGGAAGGTGCCGAACGCCGTCGGGAGCGCGGGGAGGATGAGCGCGAGCAGGGTGTCGGACAGGCCCATGCCGCGCACGAGCATGAAGACCGGCACGATCGTCACCTGCATCGGGACCATCATCGTCGCGAGGATCGCCCCGAAGAGCAGCCCTCGGCCCCGGAACTCCATGCGCGCGAACGCGTACCCGGCCAGCGCGGCGCTGAGCATCTGGCCGACGGCGACGAGTCCGGTGACGAGCGCGCTGTTCCAGAACAGGAGCGCCATGTCCACCTTGGCGAAGACGTCGCGGTAGGCCGCGAGCCCGACGCCGGAGGATGCGGCCCCGGGGGCGGTCGGGGTGACCGAGGTCCAGAAGGTCCAGACGACCGGGCCGAGGGTCAGCGCGGTGGCGACGACGAGGACGGCGAGGCGCCCGACGAGACCGACGGACGGGCGCCGGTGGGACGCGAGAGCCGGCGAGAGGGTCGCGGTGGCCATGGTCGGCTCCTCAGGAGTAGTGGACGAAGCGTCGGGAGAGGCGGAACTGCAGCGCGGTGACCGCGACGATGACCAGCGTGAGCACGAGACCGATGGCGGCGGCGCGGCCGAACTGCAGCTGCTGGAAGGCGGACTCGAAGATCACCATGACGGCCGTGCGGGTCGAGTCCCCCGGCCCGCCGCGGGTCAGCACGTACGGCTGGTCGAAGATCTGCAGCGCCGAGATGATCGCCATGACGGACGCCACGAGGACCGTCGGGCTGAGCAGGGCGAGCGTGATGTGCCGGAACTGCTTCCAGCCGGTGGCGCCGTCGATCGCCGACGCCTCGTAGACGTCCCGCGGGATCGAGGCGAGGCCGCCCACGAAGAGCAGGAACGTGAAGCCGAAGTTCTGCCAGACGTAGACGAGGACGACGACGGTCACCGCGCCCCAGCCCGACGTCAGCCACGGCACGGCCGGGAGCCCGGCCCCGGTGAGGACGCGGTTGACGAGGCCGAAGTCCTGGTTGAACAGGTAGGCCATGACGAGTGACCCCGACGCCGCGGACAGCACGAGCGGGAAGAACAGCGCCGAGCGGAAGAAGGCCCGCAGCCAGCCGGGCATCCGCGACTGGACGAGGACCGCGAGGCCGAGCGAGACCGCGAGCTGGAGCGTGACCGCGACGACGACGAACCCGAAGGTGTTGAGGAAGGCCGTGCGCACCGTCGGGTCCGCCCCGATGTCGGCGAAGTTCTGCAGGCCGACGAACCGGGGCGCGCTGATGATGTCCCAGCGGAAGAAGGCCAGGACGACCGACGCGACGATCGGCAGCATGGTGAACAGGACGAGCCCGACCACGGTCGGCGCGACGAAGAGGGCGGCGACCCGGCCCTGGCGGCGCCGGCCGGCGGGCGGGACGGGCGGGCGGGTCGCGGTCGGCGGGGCACCGGCGGTCGCCGGTGCGGCGTCGGCACGGATCAGGTCGCTCACGGTGCGCTCCTCAGGGCGAGCTCCAGGTCGCGCTGCATGCGGCCGAGGGCGGGACGGACGCCGCCGCCCGAGCCGGTCACCGCGGCGACGACGTTCTTGATGAGGGCGGTCTCCACCGCGGCCTGCTGCGGCGGCGCCGGGATCGGTCCGCTCGTGGGGAACCGGTCGAGGGTGTCGTAGAAGACCTGCCAGTGCTTCGGGCCGAGCCCGGAGTAGTACGACGCCTGCACCATCGAGCGGCGGGTCGGCGTCGTGTTGGGCCGCGGCATGGCGAGCTCCATCGCCGGGCGGGTGGCGCAGAACTTCACCCACTCCCAGGCCTCGTCCTTGCGCTGGGAGGTCTGCATGATCGCGTAGCCGGCGGCGCCGAACTGGTGCCGCTGGCTGCGCCCGCGCGGGAAGAACGTCACGTCGAAGTCGTCGGGCCCCATGCCGCCCGCGGCGAGGCCGTCGACCCAGAAGCCGCCGGCCGGCGTCATCCCGATGACGCCCTCGGCGAACCGGGCGACGAGCTCGTTGCCGCCGCCCTGCGCCGGGCTCGAGCCGAGGCCCTCGGCGACCATGTCGCGCAGGTACTCGAACGTCTCGACGACGCGCTCGTCGTCGGCGTTCGCGTCGAGCCAGCGGTAGCCGCCGCTGCGCGAGGCCGACGTCGGGTCGTCGGCGTAGAAGCGGTCCCACAGCCAGCCGCCCCCGCCGTCCCGGGTCTCGACGAGGACGCTCGTGTCGTTCGTGTAGAGCCACGGGACGACACCGCCCCAGAGCCGGTTGGTCCAGAAGAACGGCCGGAAGGACCCGCTCGCCCCGCGCTGCATGCGCCGGGCGACGTCGAGGAAGTCGTCGTGCGTCCAGTCGTCGGCGGGGCGGCCGACGCCGGCCCGCTCGAGCGCGGCGGTGTTGTGGTAGACGTTCGCCGCGTTGAAGTCCATGGGCAGCTGGAAGAGGCTGCCCTGGTACATGAACGCCTCGACGAGGCTGGGGTGGACGTCGGAGAAGTAGTCGGCGAGCTCGTCGGCGTCCCGGCGGACGTACTCGTCGAGCGGGGCCGCGAGCCGGTCCGCGAACAGCTGCGCGCCCTCGGTCGCGACGACGACGACGTCCGGCGGCGTCCCCGCCGCGACGAGGGTGAGGATCTTCGCGAAGAAGTTGCTCCAGTCCGCGCCCTGGATCGCCTGGACCCGGACGGGGATCTCCGGGTGCCGCTCGCGGAAGGCGGCGACGAGCCCCGCCCGCGCGGCGGCGTCCTGGGCCGTCCCGAGGATGGCGATGTTCAGCGCGTCGTCCCCCCGGCCGGGGATGTCCCGGGCGGTCAGCCGCTCCCACGAGGCCGCGGTGGCCGCGGCCCCGAGACCGCCCAGGGCGAGGAACCCGCGGCGTCCGATGTCCGCCATGCCGACACTCCGATCGTCCCGGCGCACGTCAGCGCGCCGCCCGAAACTTCCGGTCTGTGTGGCTTGCGCCACGTCGGACATCCTGAGCGAGGAACCTAACACGTGTCAAGTGGCCCGGGTCACGACATGGACGGAGTGATCGACGGGGGCGGGAGGCTCGGTACCCTCTCCTCGTCCCGTCCCCCGACCACCCCCAGGAGTGCCCTCCCGTGACCGAGCCGTCCCTGTCCCAGGCTCCGCTGGCCCAGATCCTCACCGACCCCGCCCGCCGTCCCGCGGCCGTCGACGCGCTCGCGGCAGCCGTCGAGGCCGAGGTGCAGTCGCGCTCCGGGCTGAGCGCCGTCGCGCTCAAGGCCGGGTACAAGGCCGTGACGTCGGTCAAGCCGGACCTCGTCCGCAAGGCGGTCAACCGGATGCTGCCGGACTTCGCGGACAAGCTCGAGCCCTTCTGGGCCTCGCGCGGCACGACGCCGTTCGGCGAGCACCTCGCCGCGAACGGTGCCGCGGCGTCGGACGCCCTGCTCCAGGTCACGGACGAGCGGGCGAACAAGCCCGACCACGCGGCCGTCGCGAAGGTCTACAACGGACTGCGGCCCAAGGCCCGGGGCCTCGTCGAGCAGGGTCTGCCGCGCATCGGCGCGACGATCGAGTCGCTCGCCCGCTGACCCGCGGTCACAGGCGCGGGAGCGGCTCCCCGGCGGCGCGGCAGGCGCGGGCGGCCTCGGCGGCGAGGCCGCCCTGGCCGCTGGCCCGGGCGAGCCGACCCGCGAGGGCCGCGGTCGCCGTCGCCTCGTCGAGGCGGCCCTGCGCGCGGCGCACCGCCGCCCGGGCCAGCAGCCGCAGGCAGCGCTCCCGGGGCTGCTCGCCCTCGGCGCCCGCGGAGTCCTCGGCGGCGTCCAGCCAGCCGATCGCGATCCGCACGTCGACCGGGGCGGTCACCGCCGCGAGGCGCGCCGCGACCTGGGGCCGCAGGAGGAGGGCGGCGCCGTCCGCCGCGAGGGCCTCGAGCACCGGCCGCGCGTCCTCCGGCCGCCGTTGTGCGAGAAGGGCTTCCGCGGTGGCGTGACGCGCCAGGGTCGCGAGCAGGGGGTGGGCCGCGGCCGTCCCCGCCGGCCCTTCGGCCGGTGGCACGAGGCGCTCGGTGGCGGCGGGCTGCCCGCTCTCGACGAGCCAGCGGACGGCGAGCCAGTGCTGCCCGGAGACCGCCATGCGCAAGCCCTGCACGAGGCGCGCCGTCGCCGCCGCCGTCGCGGCGAGCGCCAGCGGGCGCTCGGGGGCCCACGCGAGCGAGGCCATGACGGCGAGCTCGGCCCCGGCGGTCCGGT
>JBQGCR010000607.1:0-1826 GCA_052038585.1 Kineosporiaceae bacterium | reverse complement strand
CTCGAGACCGGGCTCGCCGTCCTCGTCCTCGCCCCCGAGGTGTCCCTGCCGCTGCGCCTCGTCGGGCTGCACTACCACGCGAGCGCGAACGGCCTCGCCGCCGCCGGCGAGGCGTTCGAGGTGCTCGCGGAGCCGGTGCGGCGCACCGGGTCCGCGGTCCCGGACGGGTTCGAGGCCGTGCGCCTGGAGGGCGTGCGCGTCGTCCACGCCGGACGCGACCGGGCCACCCCGGAACGGCTCGACGCCGTCGTGCCGCGCGGCCGGGTCGTCGCCCTCGCCGGGCCGAGCGGCGCCGGCAAGTCCAGCGCCGTCGAGGTGCTCCTCGGGCTGCGCCCGCCCACGGCCGGACGCGTCGTCGTCGTCGACGCCGCCGGCCGCGGGCACGACCTCGCCGACCTCGACCGCGCCTCGTGGCACCGGCTCGTCACGTGGGTGCCGCAGCGCCCGGTGCTCGTGCCCGGCACGCTGGCGGACAACGTCCGCCTCGTCGCGCCGGACGCCCCGGACGACGCCCTCGACCGGGCCGCGGCCGCCTCGGGGCTCGCCGTCGTGCTCGCCGAGCTGCCCGACGGCTGGTCGACGACGGTCGGCACGGGCGGCGTCGGCCTGTCCGCCGGGCAGCGGCAGCGCCTCGCGCTCGCGCGGGCCGTCCTGTCCCCCGGTGCCCTCGTCGTCCTCGACGAGCCGACCGCTCACCTCGACGCCCGCACCGAGGCCGCCGTCCACGCGACGGTGCGCCGGCTGCGCGAGGAGGGCCGGGCCGTGCTCCTCGTCGCGCACCGCCCGGCGCTGCTCGCGCTCGCCGACGACGTCGTCACGGTCGCCGACGGCCCCGCGGCCGGCACCCCGGCGGTGCCGGCATGAGCGTCCGGAACTCGTTGCGGGACAGACTCGCCCGGGCCGAGGACCCGACGTGGCGCGCCCTCGTCGCGCTCGCCCCCGACCCCCGGCGCAGCGTCCTGGCCGTGCTCGCCGGCACCGCGGCCCTCGGCGCCGCGATCGGGCTCATGGCCGTCTCGGGCTGGCTGGTCTCCCGCGCGGCGCAGCGCCCCGAGATCGGCGTGCTGTCGGTCGCCGTCGTCGCCACGCGCACGCTCGGCATCGGCCGCGGCGTGCTGCGCTACGTCGAGCGGCTCGTCGGGCACGACGTCGCGCTGCGCGGGGTCGCGGCGGTCCGCGAGCGGCTCTACACCCGTCTCGCCGAGGCCGAGCCGGCGACGGTGGCGGGCCTGCGGCGCGGCGACCTGCTCGCCCGCGTCGGGGCCGACGTCGACGCGCTCGCCGACCTCGTCGTCCGCTCGCTCCTGCCGTTCGCGACGGCGTGGACCGTCGCCGTCGTCACCGTCGTCGGGGTCGCGCTCCTCCTGCCCTCGGCGGCGCTCGCCCTGGCGGCCGGGCTGCTCGTCGCGTGCGTCGTCGCCCCCTGGCTCACCGCGCTCGCCGCGCGGCGCGCCGAGACCCGGGCCGCGGCCGCCCGCGCGGCGATGGGCGCCCAGACCCTGGCGCTGCTCGACGGCCTCGCCGAGCTCACCGTCGCCGGCGCCGTGCCCGGGCACCTCGCCCGCGTCGACGCGACGGACGCCGACCTCGGGGCCCGCCTCGACGACGCCGCCCGCCCCGCCGGCGGGGCCGCCGGGCCCGTCACCCCGGCCCTGGGCGCGGCCACCCTCGCCGGCCTCGTCCTCGGCGCCCGGGCGGCCGAGGACGGCCGGCTCGCCGAGGTCGCCCTCGCCGTCGTCGTCCTCGTCCCGATGGCCGCCACCGAGGCCGCTCTCGTCCTGCCCGCCGCGGTGGCCGGGTTCGTGCGGGCCCGGACGTCGGCCCTC
>JBQGCR010000606.1:0-5768 GCA_052038585.1 Kineosporiaceae bacterium | reverse complement strand
GAAGGGCCGGGCCAACACCTCGCTCGTGCCCTTCGGGTACGGCGACGGCGGCGGCGGCCCCACCCGCGAGATGGTCGCCGCGGCGCACCGCACGGCCGACCTCGAGGGGTCCCCGCGCGTCGTGCTCTCCGACCCCGACAGCTTCTTCGCCGCCGCACGCGCCGAGTACGCCGACCCGCCCACGTGGGTCGGCGAGCTCTACCTGGAGTACCACCGCGGCACGTACACGACGCAGTCGCGGACCAAGCGCGGCAACCGCCGCAGCGAACACCTGCTGCGCGAGGCGGAGCTGTGGGCGGCGACGGCCGCGGTCCGGACCGGGGCCGAGTACCCGTACGACGTCCTCGACCGGACGTGGCAGACGGTGCTCCTCCAGCAGTTCCACGACATCCTGCCCGGCACGTCGATCGCGTGGGTGCACCGCGAGGCCGAGCGGCGCTACGCCGAGGTGGCCGACGAGCTCGAGGGCGTCGTCGAGCGGGCGCTCGGCGCGCTCGCCGGCCCCGGGGAGCGCGCCCTCGTCGCCAACGCGACGCCGTTCTCCCGCAGCGGGATCGCGGCCTCCGCGGTCGCCGAGGCGGCCCTCGGGACGCCGGCCCGGCTCGTCGAGGCCCCCGACGGCTGGATCCTCGAGAACGGCGGCGCCCGCGTCGTCGTCGACCGCAGCGGTCTCGTGACCTCCGCGGTGCACCTGCCGACCGGCCGCGAGGCCGTCCCGCCGGGGGAGCGCGGCAACCTCCTCCAGCTGCACCGCGACATCCCGAACACGTGGGAGGCGTGGGACATCGACGAGCACTCCCGCCGGACGGTGACCGACCTCACCGAGGCCGAGAGCGTCGAGCCGGTGCCGGGACGCGCGGCGGTGCGCGTCGTCCGGACGTTCTCCCGCAGCCGCGTCGAGCAGGTCCTCGAGCTCGCCGACGGCGACGACCCGACGCTCGCCGTCACGACGACCGTCGACTGGCACGAGCGGCAGAAGCTGCTCAAGCTCGGCTTCCCGCTCGACGTGCACACGGCGGAGGCCCGCTCGGAGATGCAGTTCGGCCACGTGACGCGGCCGACCCACGCGAACACGTCGTGGGACGCGGCGCGCTTCGAGACCGTCGCGCACCGCTGGGTGCACGTCGGCGAGCCCGGCTTCGGCGTCGCCGTCGCCAACGACGGCACGTACGGCCACGACGTGACCCGGCTGCGGGTCGGCGAGCGGTCGGCCAGCCGGGTCCGGCTGTCGCTGCTGCGGGCGCCGCTGTTCCCGGACCCTGACGCCGACCAGGGCGAGCACACCTTCCGCTGCACCGTGACGCTCGGCGCCGACGTCGCCGACGCCGTGCGGCACGGCTACGCCCTCAACCTGCCGCCGCGCACGGTCACCGGCGCGCAGGCCGTCGAGCCGCTCGTCACGGTCGCCGGCGAGCAGGTCGTCGTCGAGTCGGTCAAGCTCGCCGAGGACCGCAGCGGCGACGTCGTCGTCCGGCTCTACGAGGCGTGGGGGGCCAGGGCGACGACGGCGGTCACGCTCGGCTTCGGGCACGGCGACGTCGTCGTCACCGACCTGCTCGAGCGCGAGCTCGGTCCGGCCGAGTCGGCCGGGGACGACGTCGTCGTCCGCCTGCGGCCCTTCGAGATCCTCACGCTGCGGGTGCGCCGGGGATGACGGCCGGACCCGGGTCTGACAGGCTCGGGTCCGTGCCCTCCGTCCTGTCGATCCAGTCCCACGTCGCCTACGGCCACGCCGGCAACTCGTCGGCGGTCTTCACGCTCCAGCGCCTCGGCATCGAGGCGTGGCCGGTGCACACGGTCCAGTTCTCGAACCACACCGGCTACGGCGCGTGGCGCGGGCGGGTCTTCGACGGGCAGTTCGTCGACGAGGTCGTCGACGGCATCGCCGACCGGGGGCTCCTGCCGAGCTGCGACGCGGTGCTGTCGGGGTACCTCGGGTCGAGCGACATCGGCGAGGCCGTCGTCGGCGCGGTCGCCAAGGTGCGGGCGGCCAACCCGGACGCGGTGTACTGCTGCGACCCCGTGATCGGCGACGTCGGCCGCGGCGTCTTCGTCCGGCCCGGGGTCCCGGAGTTCATGCGCGACGTGGCCGTCCCGCTCGCGGACCTCGTGACTCCGAACCACTTCGCGCTCGCCCGGCTCACCGGCCGGACGACGCGCACGCTCGCCGAGGCCCGCGAGGCCATCGAGGAGCTGCAGTCCCGCGGCCCCCGGACGGTGCTCGTCACCTCGCTGGCCGTCGAGGACACCCCGGCCGAGGCGGTCGACCTGCTCGCGGCCGAGGGCGGCCGCTTCCACCGGGTCCGCACGCCGCGGCTCGGCCTGTCCGTCAACGGCGCCGGCGACGCCGTCGCGGCGCTCTTCCTCGCGCACCACCTGCGCACCGGCTCGGCGCAGCAGGCCATGGCCGCCGCCGCGTCGTCGGTGTGGGGCCTGCTCTCGCGCACCGAGGCGGCCGGCTCCCGGGAGATCCTCCTGGTCGCCGCCCAGGACGAGCTCGTCGCCCCCTCGAGGACCTTCGAGGCCGAGGAGGTCTGAGCCGGCCTCCTCACCGGCGACGGCCGTCAGCGGCGCGCCGTGACGCTCGGCGGCACCCCGTAGGCGCGGCGGTAGGCACGGGTGAAGGTGCCGGCGTCGAGGAAGCCCCAGCGGGCGGCGACGGCGGCGACGCCGGTGCGCGGGCCGAGCCGCAGCAGGTCGGCGTGGGCCCGCTCGACGCGCCGGGCCCGGACGTGCCCGGCCACGGTGCGCCCGTGCCGCTCGAAGAGCGCGTGGACGGTGCGCAGCGACATCCCCGTGGCCGCCGCGATCGAGCGCGGTCCCAGCCCCGGGTCGCCGAGGCGGTCCTCGACGAGGTCGAGCACCCGGGCCCAGGCGGCGCCGTCGTCCGCCGTCCGGTCGTCGGCGGGCGCGAGGGCCGCGGCGAGCAGCTCCACCGCGGCGACCCCGGCCGCGTGGGCGACGGCCGGCGGCAGGCCGTCGCCGTCCTCGCAGCGGGCGACGACGGCGGCTAGGTGGTCGACGCGCAGGGCGGTCGCCGGCGAGGGCGGGAGAAGCCCTGCGGCGCAGGCGGTCCGGGACGACTCGGCGACGGGCAGCCGGGAGCGCGGCACGAGCAGGGTCCGCTTGACGAGCCGTCCGGGCACGCGGAACCGGGTCGGCACGCGGCTGTCCCAGACGACGACGTCGCCCGGCCGCGCGGTGACGCGCTCCTCGCCGACCTCGAGGTGCTCGCTGCCCTCCAGCACGACGAGGACGCCGACCCACGGCTCCCCGTCGTCACGGACGTGCCGCGCGGTGCGCGCGCCCGCCCCGGGACCGGCGACGCAGTCGACGAGCGCCAGCGCGCCGAGGCGGCGCCGGGTGAGCGCCGCGTCCGGCGCGAGCGTCCCCTCGCGAGGGTCGAGCGACCAGTCGAGGTGCGTCCGGCGGATCGCGTCCGCCCACGCGTCCCGGCGCTGCGCGGGCGCGGTGTGGGCCAGCACCCAGCGCGTCGTGCCGGGCGGGTCCTGCGCGCTCGTCGTCGGCACCGCTGCCTCCCGGGCCTGGGGTGGACGCCTGCGAGTATCCGCGCGCCCGTCCCCGGGTGTCCAGGGTGGCGGCGCTGCACGCAACGCCGGACCGCGGCGCACGCGCCGCCGCCTCGCGCGCCGCCGCGTCGTGAGCATGGCCGCACGCCCGCCGGCAGCGGCGCCGGGGACCGGGCCCGGGCACTGGACGAGAGGACGGCGACGATGCGCGAGGACGTCGGGTTCCCCACCGAGGACGGCACGATGCTGCGCGGCTGGCTCTACCGTCCGGACGGAGGCGACGGCGGCGCCGTGCCGCTCGTCGTCATGGCGCACGGGTTCTCCGCGACGAAGGAGATGTACCTCGACGACTTCGCCGAGGTCTTCGCCGCCGCCGGGATGGCCGCCCTGGTCTACGACAACCGCAACCTCGGGGAGAGCGACGGGACGCCGCGCGGCGAGATCGACCCGTGGCAGCAGGTGCGCGACTACCGCGACGCCATCACGTGGGGCAGCCGGCAGCCCGGGATCGACCCCGCGCGGATCGGGGTGTGGGGCTCGAGCTACAGCGGCGCGCACGTCCTCGTCGTCGCCGCGCAGGACCGCCGGGTGCGCTGCGTCGTCTCCCAGGTGCCGCTCGTCAGCGGCCTGGCCAACGCGCGCCGGCTCATCCGGGCCGACCACTTCGCCGGCCTGCGCGCGATGTTCGACGCCGACCGCGCCGCCCGCTACGACGGCGGGGCGCCGGCGACCATCAAGGTCGCCTACGAGGACGACCCCGCCGAGCCCTGCGCGCTGCCGACGGCCGACACGCACGAGTTCTTCCTCGGCCCGATCCTCGACCGCGCCAAGTCGTGGCGCAACGAGGTGACCCTGCGCTCGGTCGAGCTCTTCACCGAGTACGAGCCCGGCGACTACATCGACAAGATCAGCCCGACGCCGCTGCTCCTCGTCGTCGCCGCGGGGGACCACCTCACCGTCGCCGACCTCACCCTCGAGGCGTACGAGCGGGCGCGGGAGCCGAAGAAGCTCCTCGTGCTGCCGGGCGGGCACTTCGACGCCTACGTCGGCGAGGCCTTCGCCCGCTCGAGCGCCGTCCAGCGCGACTGGTTCCTCGAGCACCTCTGACCCCCACCGCGGTGATCATGAACGTGAGCGCAGTGATCATGAACGAGCGGCCTTGCGGCGGTTCTCTCATTCATGATCACGGGTCTCACGTTCATGATCACGGGCCGCACGTTCATGATCATGGGAGAGGAGGTCCGCCAGCCGGGCGTCGGCGGCGGGCGGCTGGGCGAGGTTGGTGCCCATGAGGCCCTGCAGGGCCCGGACGCCGGCGAGGAGGGGGTCGGCGTCGGACTGCGCGCGGAGCAGGGGCGGGTCGAGCACGGCGTCGACGACGACGTCGACGCACCAGCCGCCGGGCCGGTCCGGGTCCGGCCGGGGCGCGGCGAGGACCCGGCCGACGGCGTGGACGGCGGCACGGGACCCGCTGCGGCGGAACCAGACCCGGTCGCCCGGCCGGATCCGGGCGCGGTGCTGGCGGACGCAGCGGACCACCTGCTCGCCGGCGGACGGCTCGGGCCCCGGCCGGGCCTGGAACACCCACGCGGCGGGAGCGGGCGACATGACGGCCGGATGACGATCCTCCTGCGGTCCTGCGACGCCCGTGTCGTCGGCACCGGTGACGGGCACGGTCCGGTCAGGGTCCCGGGCGTCCGGCCCGGGCGGTACCGGAGGAGGGGTCATGGGCTGGGTCGTCCTGCTCGTCGTGCTCGCAGTCGTGTTCGGGGTCGTCGGCCTCGCGGTCGAGGCGGCCAAGTGGCTGCTCATCGTCGCGGGGATCCTCCTGCTCGTGGGGGTCGCGCGGGCCGTCATGAGCCGCCAGACCACCCGGGTCTGACAGCACGCTCAGCCGCGGCCCCGGCCGCGTCCCGGTGCCTCGCCGGGACGTCCGGGGCCGTCGCCCTTCCCGGCGCCGGAGCCCTTGGAGACGCCGGAGCCCTTGGAGGTGCCGGAGTCCTTGCCGGACGGGCCCTGGCCCGACGAACGCTTCCCGACGGCGTCCCTGCCGGACGCCTCGTCGGCGTTCCCGCGACCCTGCGACCGGTCGGGACCGGCCCCGGCACGCGCCGTGTCGCGCGAGGCGGACTCCGGGGCCGGGGGTGCGGGCGTCGTCGTCCCGACGACCGTCCGGGTCACCGTCCGCACCGTCGTCGCCGTGGGCTGCGCGTCGGCCGTCGGGTCAGCTGTCGGGGC
>JBQGCR010000605.1:0-6355 GCA_052038585.1 Kineosporiaceae bacterium | reverse complement strand
GACGCGGCGCAGCGGCTCGCCGACGTCGGCGTCGCCGTCCCGGCGGACGACGCCGCCGGTGACGCCGCCGGGCTCGTCGCCGTCCGCGTGCTCGGCGGCTTCGAGGTGCGGGCCGCCGGGCGTCCGGTCCCGCTCGCCGCGTGGCGCTCCCGACAGGCGCGGGTCCTCGTCAAGGTGCTCGTCGCCCGCCGCGGCCGCCCGGTGTCCCGCGGGGAGGTCTGCGAGCTGCTCTGGCCGGACGACGAGCCGCAGCGCACGGCGCACCGGCTGTCGGTGCTGCTGTCGACGGTCCGCGGCGTGCTCGACCCGTTGCGGTGCCTGCCGCCGGACCACGTCGTCCGGGCCGACGCCGCGGGGCTGGCCCTCGACCTGCGGCACGTGCGGGTCGACGCCGAGGAGCTGCTCCACGACGCGGCGCACGCCGAGCAGGTGCTCCGGGAGGGCGACGCCGCCCGGGCCCGCGAGCTCCTCGCCGAGGTCGACCGGCGGTACGCCGGGGACGCCTTCGACGACGAGCCGTACGAGGAGTGGGCGCACGGGCTGCGCGAGGAGGTGCGGGCCGCGTGGCTGCGGGCGCTGCGCCGGCACGCCCGGCTCAGCCACGAGGCCGGCGACACCGACGACGCCGTCCGCGACCTCGTCCGGATCCTGTCGGCCGACCCCTACGACGAGTCGGCGCACCGCGGTCTCGTCCGGCTGCTCGTCCGGGCGGGCCGGCACGGCGAGGCGCGGCGGGCCTTCGACCGGTGGTGCCGAGCGATGGCCGGCCTCGACGCGCCGCCGCCGGACCCGGCGGTGCTCACCGCCGGGCGCTGAACGCCCGACCTTCTCGCGCCGCGGGGCAGGGGCACGGGGTCAGCCGGACCGCTCCTGCGGCCGCCGGGCCGGGCGCAGCATGGCCGTGGCGGACGCGGGGCAGGCGCCGCGCAGCTCGGCCGACGCGCCCAGCGCGCTCGGCAGGCTGCCGCGCGGGACGACGCCGAACCCGAAGCGCGGGAACCACTCCCGGGCTGTCTCGGTGAGCAGCGCCGCGGGCGCGCCGTGCCGGTCGACGACGTCGAGGGCCGCCGCGGTGAGCCGGGCGCCGACGCCGCGGCCCTGCCACGCCGGGTCGACCACCGCGGACCGCAGGAGGAACACCGGCGCGTCCGGCTCGCCGTGACGCTCCAGCGCGACCGCCCCGACGACCTCGGTCCCGACGAGCACGGCCCCGACGGGCACGGCCCCGACGGGCACGGTCCCGCCGGGCACGGCTGCGCCGGCTCCCCCCGCCCCGCCCACCGCGACGGCGACGAGGGTGACCGCGGCGTCGGCCAGCCCGTCGAGCGGCAGGCCTGCCGCGGCCACGAGGCGGCGGACGCCGGCGACGTCGTCGTCATCCGCCGGGCGGACCACGACGGCGCGGCTCACCCCGCCACCGCCACGGGCACCCCGAGCTCGTCGAGCAGGGCGACGACGCGGGCGCGGATCTCGTCGCGGATCGGGCGGACGGCGTCGACCCCCTGGCCGGCCGGGTCAGCGAGCTGCCAGTCCTCGTACCGGACCCCGGGGAAGAACGGGCACGCGTCGCCGCAGCCCATGGTGACGACGACGTCGCTGGACTGCACGGCGTCGGCGGTGAGCACCTTGGGCACCTCCGCGGAGATGTCGATCCCGTTCTCGCGCATGGCCTCCACGACCGCCGGGTTGACGTGCTCGGCGGGCGCGGACCCGGCCGACCGCACCTCGACCGCGCCCGCGGACAGGTGGGTGAGGAAGGCGGCGGCCATCTGGGACCGGCCGGCGTTGTGGACGCAGACGAAGAGCACGGACGGGCGGTCGCTCATGCGGGGCTCCTGGTGGGTGCGACGGGGACGGCCCAGCGCCAGCGGCGCCGCAGCCAGAGGGACACGTAGACGAGGGCGACGAGGGCCGGCACCTCGATGAGCGGGCCGACGACGCCGGCGAGCGCCTGGCCGGAGGTGACGCCCCAGACGCCGATGCTCACCGCGATGGCGAGCTCGAAGTTGTTGCCGGCCGCGGTGAACGCCACGGTCGCCGAGCGGGGGTAGGACATCCCGAGCGCGCGGGCCCCCGCCATCGACGCGGACCACATGACGGCGAAGTACACGAGCAGCGGCACGGCGATCCGGGCGACGTCGAGCGGCCGGCTCGTCACGGCCTCGCCCTGGAGGGCGAAGAGCACGACGATCGTGAAGAGCAGCCCCCACAGGGCGACCGGCGCGATCCGGGGGGCGAACCGCTCGTCGTACCAGGCGCGCCCGCGGCGGGCGACGCCGATCCGGCGGGTCAGGTAGCCGGCGGCGAGCGGGACGCCGAGGAAGAGCAGCACCGCCTGGGTGATGTCGGCGGTGGAGAACTGCACGTCCTGGGTGTCGAGCCCGAGCCAGCCGGGCAGGACGGCGAGGTAGAACGTGCCGAGGAGGGCGTAGGCGAGGATCTGGAAGACGGAGTTGACGGCGACGAGCAGCGCGCCGGCCTCCCGGTCGCCGCACGCGAGGTCGTTCCAGATGAGCACCATGGCGATGCACCGGGCGAGGCCGATGACGATGAGCCCGGTGCGGAACTCCGGCGAGTCCGGCAGGAACGTCCACGCGAGCGCGAACATCAGGGCGGGCCCGAGCACCCAGTTGAGCCCCAGGGACAGCCAGAGCAGCCGGCGGTCCCCGGTGAGCCGGCCCATCTCCTCGTAGCGCACCCGCGCGAGCACGGGGTACATCATCGCGAGCAGCCCGAGCGCGATCGGCAGGCTCGTGCCGTCCACCGAGACGGCGTCGAGCGCCGACTGCAGGCCGGGGACGAGCCGGCCGAGGAGCAGCCCGCCGGCCATGGCGAGCCCGATCCACAGCGGCAGGAACCGGTCGAGCGTCGAGAGGCGGTGCAGGACGTCGGTCTCCGCCACGTCCACGCGCTGGTCCGTCACGGGGCGCCCACGGCCGTCGTCGTGCTCGTGCAGCAGGCGCCGTCACCGGCCAGCAGCGGCAGCGACGCCGTCGCGGGGCGGGCGCCGGCCGGGTCCTCGTCCTTGACGGTGTAGACCTCCCACGGCGCCCCGGCCGGGTCGTGCACCCACACCTTGTCCTGGAGCGCGTAGCAGCACGTCGTGTCCTTCTCGTCGAACGTCGCGAGCCCGGCCTCGCGCAGCCGGCCGGCCGCGGCCTCGACGTCGGCGGAGTCGCCGACCTCGACGCCGAGGTGGTTGAGCGCGTTGACCGTGCCGGTCCCCCGGTCCGCCTCGGGCACCTCGATGAGGACGAGCTTGAGCGGCGGCTCGGCGATCGCGAAGTTCGCGTAGCCGGGACGGCGCTTGTGCGGCTGCACGCCGAACATCGTCGAGTAGAACTCGACCGACGCCTCGAGGTCGGCGACGTTGAGGGCGAGCTGGACACGGGACATGACGGCCTCCTGGGGCATCGACGTCGGTCGATGCGACTCTGGCACCACGCATCGACGTGTGTCAATATGGCGGGGACGACCCGGAGGAGGCACGGTGAAGGCGCTCGACGTCGTGGAGACCCGCGAGCAGGTGGGGCCGCAGTGCTGCCCGGGCGGGCTGCGCGAGCCCCTCGACCGGGCGACCGCCGAGGAGCTGGCGAGGCTCCTCAAGGCCGTCGCCGACCCCGCCCGCCTCCAGCTGCTCTCCCTCATCCGGGCCCAGGAGGGCTGCGAGGCCTGCGTCTGCGACCTCACCGACGCCGTGGGCCTGTCCCAGCCGACGGTGAGCCACCACCTCAAGGTGCTCGTCGACGCCGGCATCCTCACCCGCGACAAGCGCGGGCCGTGGGCCTGGTACGCCATCGCCCCGAACCGGCTCGCCGAGATCGCCGCCGCCCTCGCCTGAGGAATGGCCACCGCGGCTTGACCCTGACGCTGCGTCAGGGCTCCACGCTTGCGGCATGACCACCGACCACGCTCTGAGGATCACCGGACTCGAGAAGGCCTTCGGTGACCGCCCGGTGCTGCGCGGCGTCGACCTCGACGTCGAGCGGGGCACCGTCCTCGCGCTCCTCGGCGCCAACGGCGCCGGGAAGACGACCCTCGTGTCGATCCTCGCGACGCTGGTGCGCGCCGACGGCGGGACCGTCGTCGTCGCCGGCCACGACCTCGCCACCGACCCGGCCGGCGTCCGCGCGGCGATCAGCCTCACCGGCCAGTTCACCGCCGTCGACGACGTGCTCACGGGACGGGAGAACCTCGTCCTCGTCGCCCGGCTGCGCCGGGTGCCCCGGCCACGGGAGGCGGCCGAGGGGCTGCTCACCCGCTTCGACCTCACCGACGCGGCCGACCGCCGGGCCGGGACGTACTCGGGAGGCATGCGCCGGCGCCTCGACCTGGCCATGAGCCTGGTCACCACGCCGGCCGTGCTCGTCCTCGACGAGCCGACGACGGGGTTGGACCCGCAGTCCCGTCTCGACGTCTGGAGCACGGTCGAGGCCGTCGCCGCCGCCGGGACGACCGTCCTGCTCACCACCCAGCACCTCGAGGAGGCCGAGCGGCTCGCCGACCGCGTCGCGATCCTCCACGAGGGCCGGATCCTCGTCTGCGACACCGTCGACGGGCTCAGGCGCCGGCTGCCGCCGGCCCGGGTCGAGTACGTCGAGCGGCGGCCCACGCTCGAGGACGTCTTCCTCACCCTCGTCGCCCGCGACCGCGCCCACACCTGAGGAGCAGCCATGACAGACCTGGCCCACGACGTCCGCGTCCTGCTGCCGCGGTGCCTGCGGCACGTGCTGCGCAGCCCGGACACCATCGTCACGACCGCCGTCACCCCGATCGCCATGCTCCTGCTGTTCGTCTACGTGTTCGGCGCCGCGATCGACGCCGGACCCGGGCGGTACGTGAGCTACCTGCTCCCGGGCATCCTCCTCGTCACCGTCGCGTCCGGCGTCTCCTACACGGCGTTCCGGCTCTTCACCGACGTCTCGACCGGGATGTTCGGGCGGCTGCGCGCCCTGCCGATCTCGCGGTCCGCGGTGCTCTGGGCGCACGTGCTCACGTCCCTCGTCGCGAACGCGGTGGCGGTCTGCGTCGTCCTCGTCGTCGCGGTGCTCATGGGCTTCCGGTCCGACGCGGGCGTCCTCGCGTGGGGCGGGGCCGTCGGCCTCCTCCTCCTGCTCACCCTGGCCCTCACCTGGCTCGCCGTCGTCCCCGGCCTGACGGCGACCTCGGCGGACGGGGTGGGCTCGTTCTCCCTGCCGCTGGTCTTCCTGCCGTTCGTCAGCTCGGCCTTCGTCCCGACCGACGGCATGCCGGCCGCGGTCCGGTGGTTCGCCGAGCACCAGCCCGTCACGCCGGTGGTCGACACGATGCGCGCGCTGCTCGCCGGCCGGCCGGTCGGCGGCGACGGGCCGCTCGCCGTCGGCTGGTGCGTCCTGCTGCTCGTGCTCGCCCAGGCCGTGGCGCTGCGGACCTACCGTGCCCGGACGGCGTGAGGGGACCGCGCGGCGGTCCGGACCCTGTCGCTCCGGAGGCAGGAGGATGTCCGCGTGCTGACGATCGGCCAGCTCGCCACGGCCGCCGGGGTGACGGTGCGCGCCGTGCGGCACTACCACGCCACCGGGCTCCTGCCGGAGCCCGAGCGCGACGCCTCGGGCTACCGACGCTACGGCGCGGGCACCGTCGTCGACCTCGTCCGGATCCGGACGCTCACCGAGGCCGGCGTCCCGCTGTCACGGGTGCGTGACCTGCTCGTCGCGGACGAGGCCGAGTTCGCCGAGGCCGTCGCCGAGATCGACCGGCGTCTGGAGGCGGAGATCGCCGGGCTGCGACGGCACCGCCGCCGGATCGCGCGGCTCGCGGCCGGGGACGCACTCGCCCTGCCGCCCCCGGTCGTCGCGTACCTCGACCGGATGCGGGACCTCGGCTTCCCCGAGGGCATCGTCGAGGTGGAGCGGGACAGCTGGATCCTCATCTCGGCCCGGATGCCGCACGAGGCCCCCGCCCTCATCGCGCTCAAGCACGCCCAGCTCGACAACGAGCGGCTGCGATCGCTCTACCTGGACCTGGCCGACCTCGCGGACTGCGGCCCCGACGACCCGCGCCTGCCCGGCCTCGCCGACCGGGTCGAGGCCTTCCTGCACGCCTCCGCCGACGAGCACGCCGGGGCCGAGGACCCTCACCCGGTGAGCGACGAGCTCGTGGCGCTCCTCGACGAGGCGTTCGTCGAGTCCGTGCCCTGCGCCCGGCAGCTCCTCCGGCTGCTCGAGCAGCGCGGGTGGACCGGGTGGACGAACATCCGTCGGGCGTCGGGGTGAGGTGGCGTGGGTCCGGGGTGGAGGTGGGGGGATCCGTCGCGCAGCGGCGCCCTCGTTCCTCGGGCGACGCTGCGCTCCTCCCGATTCCCGCAGCTCTGTAT
>JBQGCR010000604.1:0-3550 GCA_052038585.1 Kineosporiaceae bacterium | reverse complement strand
GGCGGGACGGGCGCCGGCTGCCCCTCAGCCCGGCGCCCCGGCGCAGGACGGTGGACCTCTAGCCCCCCTCGCCGGAGGACCACCCTCCCCAGACTTCCCCGGTGCAGCGGAACCGTTGCACCAGAACAGGAGACACCATGTCCGGCTCCACCGTCGGCCTGCTGGCCGGCCTCCTCCTCGCACTCGCCGCCGTCACCGGTGGCCTGGGCGGCTTCCTCCTCGCCGTCGTGCTCGGGGCGGTCGGCTTCGCGGCCGGCGGCCACCTCACGGGGCAGTTCGACCTCTCGGAGGTCGTCGCGAGGAGCCGCAGCCGTGTCTGAGACAGCCGTCCGCCCCGGTGACGAGCTGGCGGTCGACGGCGGAGCCCGGCTCGACGCCCCGCCGTCGCGCGAGCCGGCGCCCCCCGCCGAGCGCGGCCACCTCGACATCCGCGACCGCGTCGTCGAGCGCGTCGCCGAGCGCGCCGCGCTCGAGGTGCCCGGCGTCGTCCGGCACTCCGGCACCCTCGGCCGGGTCACCGGCCGCGACCTGCCGCGCGTCGACGCCACCGTCGCGGGAGGCAGGGTCAGGGTCCGGCTCGACGTCGCCGTCGAGTGGCCGAACCCGTTGCCCGACACCGCGTCCGCCGTGCGGTCGACCGTCGCCGAGCGCCTCGCCGCGCTCACCGGCATGACGGTCGACGCCGTCGACGTCACGGCGGCCCACGTCGTCGTCCCGGCCCGCCGCACCGCCTTCGACGTGACGGACGGTGCGGCCCTGCCCGCCGCCGCGCCGGCTCCCCGGGGCTGGTCGCCGGCCTCGCGCTGGGGCCTGCTCCTCGCGCTGCTCACCATCGCCGCCGGGGCCGTGCTCGTCCGCGAGGCGCTCGTCCTCGCCGACGCGGTCGGTGGTCCGCAGTGGCTGACCCCCGCCGTCGCCGGGCTCGCCAAGGCGCCCGCGCAGGGCTGGGCGACCGGCGCCGCCGTGGCGGCGGTCGTCGTCGGCCTCCTGCTCCTGCGCGCGGCCTTCTGGCCGCGGCGTGCCTCGCACGTCGCCCTCGGCGACGGCGGGCTCGTCTGGCTCCGCCGGCGCGACCTGGCCCGCCTCGCGGCGGGTCGGGCCGGTGACGTCGACGGCGTCGTCGCCGCGTCCGCCGCGGCCGGCCGCCGCTCGGTGACCGTGCACGTCCGGACGACGACGGCCCAGCCGGACGGCGTCCGCGACGCCGTCCGCAGCGACGTCGAGGAGGCCTTCGCCGGGCTGTCCCCGGCGCCGTCCGTCACCGTCCGTGCCCGCGCGACCGAAGGGAGCTCGTCGTGAGCCGCGCGAACCTCCTGTCCCGCAGCGGCGTCGGGGCCGACCGCGTCGTCCTCGCCGTCGCCGGCCTCGCCGGGGTCGCCCTCGGCGCCGGGTACCTGCTCGACCGGGCCGGCGTCGTCGACGTCCGCGCCAACCTCGTGCTGCGCCCCGCCGCGCTGGCGGCGGACGAGCCGTGGTGGCCGTGGGCCGTCGGCGTCGCCGCCGTCGTCCTCCTCCTGCTCGGCCTGCGCTGGGCGGTGGCCCACGTGCCGGTCGGCCGGCAGGGCCCGGTCGCGCTGCGCGGCGGGGACTCCTCCGGCCGGCTGCGCGCCGACCTCGGGTCCGTCGCCGACGCCGCCGCGGACCGGCTCTCGGGTGCCTGGGGCGTCGCCTCGGCGTCCGGGCGCTGCGTCGCCGAGCGTGGCCGGCCGACGGTCGTGCTCGCCGTGTCGATGAGCCCGCAGGCCTCGCCCGCGGCGCTGCAGCCCGCGCTCGACGCCGTGCTCGCCGAGCTGGCCGCCGTGGCCGGCGAGGACGTGCCGGTGCGCGTCGAGGTCACCGTCGCGCGCTCGGCGCGCCGGGGGAACGTCACGCGGGTCGCCTGACCCACCGGCCAGACACGTGCCACTGCCCTTCCGGACATCGTCCGGAAGGGCAGTGCCGATCTGGGGCCGCGGGCCGCGAGGCTGGCCGGGTGCAGCCCGAGCTCGCCCGACGGCCGACCAGCCCGTCGCCCACCCAGCGCCGGCTCTTCGCGCTGCACCCCTTCCTCGCCGAGCTCGAGCCCGCCGAGCGGCAGCGGGTGCTCTGGTGCTCCCCGGTCGTCGACGGCCGGCCGGGACGGGTGCTCCTCGACGCCGGCGACCCGTGCGTCGGGCTGCTCCTGCTCACCCACGGCAGCGTCCGCGTCGTCTCCCCGGCCGGGACGCTCCTCGACCGGCTCAAGCCCGGGGACGTCGACGCGACGTCCTGCGCGAGCCTGCTCATCGGCGAGCCGTCCCCGGCCCGCCTCGTCGTCGGCCGGGACGTCAGCGGCGTCCTCCTGCCGGCCGGGTGGTTCGCCAGCCTGCTGACGACGAGCACGTCCTTCCGCTGCGCCGTCCTCGACGCCGTCGGCACCGCCCTGGTCACCCGCACCGCCCGCGCCTGACCGCCCACTCCGCACGCAGTCCCGTCGACTCCGCCCCCAGTCCCGTCGACTCCGCACGCAGTCCCGTCGACTCCGCACGCAGTCCCGTCGACTCCCGGCCCTAGGGTGTCGCCATGGCCGATCTCCCGGTGCTCGACGCGGTGGAGCAGCGCATCCTCGGCGCCCTCCTCGAGAAGCAGGTCACGGTCCCCGCGTCCTACCCGATGACGCTCAACGCCCTGCGCTCGGCGTGCAACCAGACGTCGAGCCGCGAGCCCGTCATGGACCTCGACGAGCAGACGGTCATGACCGTCGCGCGGACCCTGCGCGACCGCGAGCTGCTCCGGATCGTCTGGGCCGACACAGGACGCCGGACGCTCAAGTACCACCAGGCCCTCACCGACGCGCTGCACCTCGACGACGCCGAGCGCGCCGTCGTCACCGTCCTCCTCCTGCGCGGGCCGCAGTCGCCCGGCGAGCTGCGCACGCGCACCGAGCGGCTGCACCCCTTCGCGACCCGGGAGGACGTCGAGGAGTGCCTCGCCCAGCTCGCCGCCCGCGACGCCCCGCTCGTCGTCCGGCTCGAGCGTCGGCCCGGCCAGCAGGACCACCGCTGGGTGCACCTGCTCGGGGACGTCCCGACGGCGACGACGCCGGACGGCGCCCCGGCCGCCCCGGCAGTCGACCGCGAGGCGCCGCTCGCCGAGGGCGCCGACGCCCGCGACGACCGGGTCCGGAGCACCTACGCCACGGTCGCGGCGACGTACGCCCACAACCTCACCGGCGAGCTCGACCACCTGCCCTTCGAGCGCTGGATCCTCGACCGCGTCGTGCAGGCCGCGGGCACCCGGCCGGTCGTCGACGCCGGCTGCGGCCCGGGCCACGTCACCGCCCACCTCGTCGCGGCGGGCGCCGACGCGCGCGGCCTCGACCTCTCGCCGGAGATGCTCGACCAGGCGCGCGAGCGGTTCCCCGGTGTCCGGTACGACCTCGGCGACCTGCGGACCCTCATGCGCCCGGAGGCCGCCGACGGCTGGGGCGCCGTCCTCGCCTGGTACTCCCTCATCCACCTCGCGGCGTCCGAGCTGCCTGGCGCCGTCGCCGCCCTCGCCCGGCCGCTCGCCGTCAACGGACGCCTCGTGC
>JBQGCR010000603.1:0-3596 GCA_052038585.1 Kineosporiaceae bacterium | reverse complement strand
CGTCGTCGAGACCGCCGACATCTTCGTCACCTCGACGGGCAACAAGGACATCATCCTCGCCGACGACATGGCGCGGATGAAGGACAAGGCGATCGTCGGCAACATCGGCCACTTCGACAACGAGATCGACATGGCGGGCCTGGCGAAGGTCCCGGGCGTGACGAAGACCGAGATCAAGCCGCAGGTGCACGAGTGGACGTTCCCGAACGGGAAGTCGATCATCGTGCTCTCCGAGGGCCGCCTGCTCAACCTCGGCAACGCGACGGGCCACCCGTCGTTCGTCATGTCGAACTCCTTCGCGAACCAGACGATCGCCCAGATCGAGCTGTTCACGAAGACCGACGAGTACCCGCTCGGCGTCTACGTGCTGCCCAAGCACCTCGACGAGAAGGTGGCCCGCCTGCACCTCGACGCGCTCGGCGTGAAGCTCACGACGCTGCGCAAGGACCAGGCCGAGTACATCGGCGTCGACGTCGCCGGCCCGTACAAGCCGGACCACTACCGGTACTGATCCCTCGGGTCCGTCGACCCGCAGGTCTCAGCAGCCAGCACGCGAGGGCGTCACCCGGTCCCGGGTGGCGCCCTCGCGCCGTACCCGCCCGCACCGCTCCCCGGTGATCATGCACCTGGCGTCGGTGATCATGCGCGCGACGTCGGTGATCACGCACCGGACGGCGCGACGCCGCATCCGCGGTGCGTCGGCGACGACGCGGCCTGCTTGATCACCGACGTGACGTACTTGATCACCGACGTGACGTGCTTGATCACGCAAGGGGTCGGTCGCCGAGGAGGGCGCTGCTGCCGGTCGCGAGCGGGGAGGCGGCGCGGCGGCGGGCGTCGCGCTCCTGGCGTCGGCGCTCCGCGGCCGTCAGCCGGGCGAGGGTGCGTGCGCGGCGCTCGGCGAGGACGGCGGCGACGAAGCGCTCGGGGTAGGTGCCGGGCGGCGGGGGCGGGGCGACGTGGACGGCGAGCGCCTCGGCGATCCGCCGGCCCATCTCGCGGCGCGAGCCGTCGTTGAGGCCGCCGGCGCGCTCGAGGAACGAGCGGGCGGCGAGCGCGAGCCCGTCCGGGACCCGGCCGAGGTCGGCACCGGCCGCCCAGGCGGCGAGCTCGACCGGCATCTGGACGGGCGGGGCGAGCACGGCGCCGGTGCGCTCGCGGACGACGTACGTGCCGGCGAGCACGTCGCCGAGCCGCTTGCCGCGCGGGTTGGCCAGGCTCGCGATCGCGGCGACCGAGCCGGACGACACGTAGATCTCCGGGAACGCGAGCAGCTGGCGGACGAGCGCCTGTCGGAAGCGGATCGGGCCGCCGTCGTCGCGCACGACGCGCAGCCCGGCGGCGAGCTTGCCGAGGGAGCGTCCGCGGCTCAGCGTCTCCACCGTCGTCGGGACGCCGAGGACGACGAGGACGACGGTGGCGAGCAGGACGGCGCTCGCCCCGGCCTGGTCGAGGAACGAGGCGACCGCGCCCGCCGCGAGCGCGGCGCCGATCCCGAGGACGACGAGCACGACGAGGTCGAGCGCGAGGGCCAGCGCCCGCGTCGCGAAGGACGCCGGGCGCAGGTCGAGGGCGACCGCCTCACCGGTCACGAGCTCCGGCGGCAGGCCGAGCTCGGCGAGGGGCAGGTCGTCGGCGCGGTCGGGCACCGTCCCAGGCTACGGTCGCCCGCTTCACCCTCGCCGGGGTGTGGGTGACAATGGCGGACGTGCCACAGCTGCGATCGAACACCTCGACCTCGGGCCGGACCATGGCGGGCGCGCGGGCGCTCTGGCGGGCCACCGGCATGACGGACGACGACTTCGGCAAGCCGATCGTCGCCGTGGCGAACTCCTTCACGCAGTTCGTCCCCGGGCACGTCCACCTCAAGGACCTCGGCCAGCTCGTCGCGGGCGCCGTCCACGAGGCCGGCGGCGTCGCCAAGGAGTTCAACACGATCGCCGTCGACGACGGCATCGCCATGGGCCACGCCGGGATGCTCTACTCCCTGCCGAGCCGCGAGCTCATCGCCGACGCCGTCGAGTACATGGTCCAGGCGCACTGCGCCGACGCGCTCGTGTGCATCTCCAACTGCGACAAGATCACCCCGGGCATGCTCATGGCCGCGCTGCGCCTGAACATCCCGACGGTCTTCGTCTCCGGCGGCCCGATGGAGGCCGGCAAGACGGTGAGCCGCGACGGCGTCGTCCACCGCAAGCTCGACCTCATCGACGTCATGGTCGCCTCGGTCGACGAGAGCGTCGAGGACGCCCCGCTCGGGGAGATGGAGCGCTCGGCCTGCCCGACGTGCGGCTCGTGCTCGGGCATGTTCACCGCGAACTCGATGAACTGCCTCACCGAGGCGATCGGCCTGTCGCTGCCCGGCAACGGGTCGACGCTCGCGACGCACGCCGCGCGCAAGGACCTCTTCCTGCGCGCCGGCGCGCTCATCGTCGACATCGCCAAGCAGTACTACGACGGCGACGACGAGAGCGTCCTGCCGCGGGCCATCGCCTCGCGCCCGGCGTTCGAGAACGCCGTCGCGCTCGACGTCGCCATGGGCGGCTCGACGAACACGATCCTCCACCTGCTCGCGGCGGCCCGGGAGGCCGAGCTCGACTTCGACGTCGAGGCGATCGACGCGATCTCGCGCCGGGTGCCGTGCCTGAGCAAGGTCGCCCCGAACAGCCAGACGTACCACATGGAGGACGTCCACCGGGCCGGCGGCATCCCGGCCCTGCTCGGCGAGCTCGACCGCGGCGGGCTGCTCAACCGCGACGTCCGCTCGGTGCACGCGCCGAGCCTGGACGCGTGGCTGCGCGACTGGGACATCCGCGGCGGGTCGCCCACGCCGCAGGCCCTCGAGCTCTTCCACGCCGCGCCCGGCGGGGTGCGCACCACCGAGCCGTTCTCGACGCAGAACCGCTGGTCGAGCCTGGACCTCGACGCCGCGGACGGCTGCATCCGCGACGTCCCGCACGCGTACACCAAGGACGGCGGGCTGGCGATCCTGCGTGGCAACCTCGCCCCGGACGGCTGCGTCGTCAAGACCGCGGGCGTCCCCGAGGAGGTCTGGACGTTCTCCGGGCCGGCGAAGGTCTTCGAGAGCCAGGACGACGCCGTCGAGGCGATCCTCAACAAGAAGATCGTCGCGGGCGACGTCGTCGTCATCCGCTACGAGGGGCCCAAGGGCGGGCCGGGCATGCAGGAGATGCTCTACCCGACGTCGTTCCTCAAGGGCCGGGGCCTGGGCAAGGTCTGCGCGCTGCTCACCGACGGCCGGTTCTCCGGCGGCACGTCGGGCCTGTCGATCGGGCACGTCTCGCCCGAGGCGGCCTCCGGCGGGCTCATCGGGCTCGTCGAGGACGGTGACCGCGTCGTCATCGACATCCCGAACCGCTCGATCGTGCTCGACGTCCCGGACGAGGTGCTCGACCAGCGCCGGGTCGCGCAGGAGAAGCGCGAGCAGCCCTGGACCCCGGTCGACCGGGTGCGGCCGATCTCGACGGCGCTGCGCGCGTACGCGTCGATGGCGACGTCGGCGTCCGACGGCGCCTACCGCCGGATCCCCTGACCCGCGTGGACCTCGACGCCTTCGTCACCGTCCACGCGGCCGA
>JBQGCR010000602.1:0-8245 GCA_052038585.1 Kineosporiaceae bacterium | reverse complement strand
TGTCCTCCGGCAGGCCGGCGGCGCGCAGCGCCTCGAACGTGCGCTCCGGGCCGATCTCCTCGTTGAGGTTGAGGTAGGCGGTGTTGACCGAGTTCTCCGTCGCGGTGACGAGGTCGATCGTCCCGTAGGACGCGCCGCTGTCGTTGCGCACGGGCCGGTCGTAGCCGGGGAAGCGCTGCGGGCTCGAGCCGTCGAAGCGGCTGCGCAGGGAGACGCCGTCGCTGCCGTCCCCGGACTCGCCGCCGAGCGCGGCGATGAGCGTGAACGGCTTGGCCGTCGAGGCGAGCTGCGCGCGGTCCTGCGTCGCGCCGTTGCGCTGCCGGGTCAGGTAGTCGCTGCCGCCGTAGATCGCCCGCACGGCGCCGGACCTCGGGTCGATCGAGGCCATGGCCACCTGCACGCCGGACGGCACCTTCTCGGGCAGCTCGTCCTTGACCGCCTTCTGCCCCGCGGCGACGGCCCGGCGGTCGAACGTCGTCGTCACGCGCAGGCCGCCGGTGTCGATGTCGCTGTCGCTGTAGCCCGCCTCGGACTTCAGCTCGCTGCGGACCATCGAGAGCAGGTAGCCGATCTGGCCGCCCTGGGTGTTGCGCTTGACCGGGGTGACGACCTCCGGCAGCGCGGTGAGCGCGGCCCGCTCGGACGCCGGGACGGTCCCCGCCTCGACCATGCCGTCGAGCACGTACTCCCAGCGGGCCGTCGCCCGCGCCGCCGCCTCGGGACCGTCGAGCGGGTCGTAGAGTTCCGGGCCGTTGATGATGCCCGCGAGGAACGCGGCCTGCGAGACGTCCAGCTGGGCCGCGGACGTGCCGAAGTACGCCCGCGCGGCCGCCTCGATGCCGTAGGCGTTGCGGCCGAAGTAGATCGTGTTCAGGTAGTTCGTGAGGATGACGTCCTTGTCCTGGGACCGGGCGAGCTTGACCGAGACGAAGAACTCGTCGGCCTTGCGCTGCCACGTGCGGTCCGCGGTGAGGTAGGAGTTCTTCACGTACTGCTGGGTGATCGTCGAGCCGCCCTGGAGCGGCTTGCCGCGCAGGTTGTTCCAGGCCGCCCGGGCGATGCCGGTCGGGCTGATGCCGCGGTTGGTGTAGAAGGAGCGGTCCTCCGCGGCGACGACGGCGTCCTTCATGACCTGCGGGATCTGGTCGCCGGCGACGATCTGCCGGTTGACCTCGGAGAACCGGCCGAGCTCGGTCGTGCCGTCGTTCCAGTAGACGATCGAGGTCTGCGCCCCGACGTCGGCCTTCGGCTGCGGGATGTCGGTGCGGGCGTACGCGACGGCGAGCGCGCCGACGACGGCGGCCACGCCGAGCACGAACGCCGACAGCAGGACCTTCCACGACGGGACGACGCGTCGCCAGCCGGTGCGCCGACGCTTCGGCGGGCGCCCCTTCGCGGGGCCGCGCGCGGCGGCCTTCGCCGGGGGGAAGGGGCTGCCGGGCGGACGGGCACCGCCGGACGGCCCGGTCGGCCGGCCTGCGCCGGGAGGGTTGCCACCCCGGGTCGCACGCCGTGCCTGGGGCCGGTCGGGTCCTGCCAACATCGCTCCTCGTGGTCGGGGGCGGAGACCGGCGGGACGGCGCCGGGCACCTGCGTCCGACTGACCAGTATGCGCACAGGGCCTGTGGACGGACGAACGTCGCAGGTGGCGGCCCTGCGCGAGCGCGTCGCGACGACGTCCCCGGTCCGGGCGGCGGGCCCGGCTCGGCGTGTCCGGCTTGCCACCCTGCGGATCGGGACCTAATGTCACCTCCATCCGATGTATCGCGCCGATACATCGAGCAGGTACTCCGGAACGGGCGAGGGAGGTGGTCGTGGCTCGTCGCGCCGACGTCCTCGAGCTCGCCGTCCTCGGCCTGCTCCACGAGGGCCCCATGCACGGGTACGAGCTGCGCAAGCGGCTCAACACCACGCTGGGCGTCTTCCGGGCGCTGTCGTACGGCACGCTCTACCCCGCGCTCAAGGGCCTGCTCGCCCGCGGCTGGGTCCGCGAGCACGACGACGCCGCGGCCGCGCCGCTCGCGGGCAAGCGGGCCCGGATCGTCTACGAGCTCACGGCCGAGGGCAAGGAGCACTTCCAGGGCCTCGTCACCGGGGCCGGCTCGGACGCCTGGGAGGACGGCACCTTCGACGTCCACTTCGCGTTCTTCGCCCGCACCGACGCCGCGACCCGGCTGCGGATCCTCGAGGGGCGCCGGATGCGCCTCCAGGAGCGCCTCGACCGGCTCCGCACGAGCGTCACGACCCGTCGGGAGCGCCTCGACGGCTACACCCTCGAGCTCCAGCGGCACGGCCAGGAGTCGGTCGAGCGCGAGGTGCGCTGGCTCAGCGAGCTCATCGACTCCGAACGCGCCAGCAACATGACCCACCCGCCGGTCGTCGACGACGACTGAGCCGGCCCGCACGTCCCCCTCACCAGCACCAGCACCGACTCGCTTAGGAGCAAGCATGGGCAAGATCCGTGTCGCCATCGCCGGCGTCGGCAACTGCGCCGCCTCCCTCGTCCAGGGGGTGCACTACTACCGGGACGCCGACCCGGGCAGCACGGTGCCCGGCCTCATGCACGTCCAGTTCGGCGACTACCACGTCCGGGACATCGAGTTCGTCCTCGCCCTCGACGTCGACGCCAAGAAGGTCGGCATCGACCTCGCCGACGCGATCGGCGCGAGCGAGAACAACACCATCAAGATCGCCGACGTCCCGCCGCTCGGCGTGACCGTGCAGCGCGGCCCGACGCACGACGGCCTCGGCAAGTACTACCGCCAGACGATCACCGAGTCCGACGAGACCCCGGTCGACGTCGTCCAGGCGCTCAAGGACAACCAGGTCGACGTCCTCATCTCCTACCTGCCGGTGGGCTCGGAGGAGGCCGACAAGTTCTACGCGCAGTGCGCCATCGACGCGGGGGTCGCCTTCGTCAACGCGCTGCCCGTCTTCATCGCCTCCGACCCGGTGTGGGCGAAGAAGTTCGAGGACGCCGGCGTCCCGATCGTCGGCGACGACATCAAGAGCCAGGTCGGCGCGACGATCACCCACCGGGTGCTCGCCCGCCTCTTCGAGGACCGCGGCGTCGTCCTCGACCGGACGTACCAGCTCAACGTCGGCGGCAACATGGACTTCAAGAACATGCTCGAGCGCGAGCGCCTGGAGTCCAAGAAGATCTCCAAGACGCAGGCCGTCACGTCGAACATGGACAACGAGATCGGCTCGCGCAACGTCCACATCGGCCCGAGCGACTACGTCGCCTGGCTCGACGACCGCAAGTGGGCGTACGTCCGCCTCGAGGGCCGCGCGTTCGGCGACGTCCCCCTCAACCTCGAGTACAAGCTCGAGGTCTGGGACTCCCCGAACTCGGCCGGCGTCATCATCGACGCGCTCCGGGCCGCGAAGATCGCCAAGGACCGCGGCATCGGCGGCCCCGTCTTCGCCCCGTCGGCGTACTTCATGAAGTCCCCGCCGGTCCAGAAGGAGGACACCCTCGGCCGCGCCGAGATGGAGGACTTCATCGCCGGCGGCGAGAACCGCTGAGCCGAGCGCCGGGGTCGGCCTGAGCGACCCTGCGCACGACCGGGTGCCGGTCGCGCCTACCCTGACCGGGTGAGCGCGGCCGGCACCTTCGTGTCCGACCTGCGCACGGTGCTGCGCGGGGCGGACTTCCGCAAGCTCTTCACCGTCCGGCTCGTCAGCCAGGCCTCCGACGGCGCCTTCCAGGCCGGGCTCGCCTCCCTGTTCTTCTTCTCCCCCGAGCGGGCGACGACGGCGGCCGGGGTCGCCACGGCGTTCGCCGTCGCCGTCCTGCCGTACACCCTCGTCGGGCCGTTCGCCGGGGTCCTGCTCGACCGCTGGCGCCGCCGACAGGTGCTCGTCGTCGCCAACCTCGTCCGGGCCGTGCTCGTCGTCGGCGTCGCGGCGCTCGTCGCCGCGGGCGTCGTCGGCGTCGTCCTCGCCGTGGCCGTGCTCGTCTGCCTCGGCGTCAACCGCTTCTTCCTCGCCGGGCTCGGCGCGAGCCTGCCGCACGTCGTCCCCCGTGACGAGCTCGTCATGGCCAACGCCGTGAGCCCGACGTCGGGGACGCTCGCGGCGATCCTCGGCGGCGGGGCCGGGCTCGTCGTCCGCGAGGTGCTCGGCGCCGGCGACCCCACCGACGCGACGATCCTCCTGCTCGCCGCCGCCGGGTTCGCGACCGCGGGCCTGCTCGCGCGGCGGATGCACCGGGACCTGCTCGGCCCCGACCACGCCGAGCGCCTGCCGTGGCGCGACGTGGCGGCGGCCGTCGGCGGCGTCGCCGGCGGGCTCGCCGCCGCCGCGGTGCACCTGCGCGAGCGGCCCGGACCGCGCGACGCGCTCCTCGCGATCGGCGCCCACCGCTTCGCCTACGGGGTGACGACGGTCTCGACGGTCCTGCTCTGCCGCAACTGGTTCAACTCCCCGGACGACCTCGACGCCGGCGCCGCCCTGCTCGCCGCGGCCTTCGGGGTGAGCGGGCTCGGCTTCGGCGTCGCCGCCGTCGTCACCCCCGTCGCGACCCGGCGGATCGGCACGGCGCGCTGGATCGTCACGTGCTACGCCGTCGCGGCGCTCGTGGAGGCGACCTTCCTCCTCGTGCTCACCGTGCCGACGGCGCTCGCCGCCGCCTTCGCCCTCGGCGTCGCCGCGCAGGGGTCGAAGATCTGCGTCGACGCGATCGTCCAGGGCGAGGTCGACGACGCCTACCTCGGCCGGGTCATGTCCTTCTACGACGTCGTCTTCAACGTCGCCTTCGTCGCCGCGGCCGCCGCGTGCGCCGCCCTGCTCCCGGCCGACGGCTACTCGCCCGCCGCCTTCGCGGGCGTCGCCCTGCTCTACGCCGCGACCGCGATCGGCTACGGGCGGGCGACCAGGGCTTCTCGGACGCGGCGCTAGGGCGTGTCTGCGTCCTGCCACCAGCGCAGCAGCTCGGCCTCGGCCTCCTCGCGGCCGAGCGGTCCCCGCTCGAGCCGCAGCTCCTTGAGGAAGGCCCACGCCCGGCCGACGTCGCGGCCGGGCGGGATACCGAGCAGCTCCATGATCGCGTTGCCGTCGAGGTCCGGCCGGACCGCGGCGAGCTCCTCGGCCTCCGCGAGCCGCGCGATCCGGGCCTCGAGGTCGTCGTAGGCGGCGGCCAGGCGCGCGGCCTTGCGCCGGTTGCGGGTCGTGCAGTCCGACCGGGTCAGCTTGTGCAGGCGGGTGAGCAGCGGTCCGGCGTCGGTGACGTACCGGCGGACGGCGGAGTCCGTCCACTCCCCGTCGCCGTAGCCGTGGAAGCGCAGGTGGAGCTCGACGAGCCGGGCGACCTGCTTCGTCGTGTCCTTGTCGAAGCGCAGCGCCTTGAGCCGGCGTGCCGCGAGCTTGGCCCCGACGAGCTCGTGGTGGTGGAAGGAGACCCCGCCGCCCGGCTCGAAGCGACGGGTCGCCGGCTTGCCGACGTCGTGGAGCAGGGCCGCCAGGCGCAGGACGAGGTCGGGGCCGGGGACGTCGCCGTCCGGCCCGTCCTCGAGCGCGATCGCCTGGTCGAGCACCGTGAGGCTGTGCTCGTAGACGTCCTTGTGCCGGTGGTGCTCGTCGACCTCGAGCGCGAGCGCGGGCAGCTCGGGCAGCACGTGGTCGGCCAGGCCGGTCTCGACGAGCAGCGTGAGCCCGCGCCGGGGGGCGGGACCGAGGACGAGCTTCTCCAGCTCGGTGCGGACCCGCTCGGCCGAGACGATGGCGATCCGCCCGGCCATCGCCGTCATCGCGGCCCGCACCTCCGGCGCCGGCTCGAAGCCGAGCTGGGCGGCGAACCGGGCCGCGCGCATCATCCGCAGCGGGTCGTCGGAGAAGGAGTCCTCCGGCCGGCCCGGCGTCCGCAGCACCCTGGCGTGCAGGTCGGCGAGCCCGTCGAAGGGGTCGTGGAACGTCATCGCCGGCAGCTCGACCGCCATCGCGTTGACCCGGAAGTCCCGGCGCAGGAGGTCCTCGTCGAGGCTCGTGCCGTAGGCGACCTCGGGCTTGCGGGAGCCGGACGCGTACTGCTCGGTGCGGTACGTCGTCACCTCGACGACGACGTCGCCGTCGGCGCGGGTGCGGCGCGCGCCGATCGTGCCGAACTCCTTGCCGATGTCCCAGTGGGCGTCGCCCCAGCCGCGCAGCAGCCGCGAGGTCACGTCCGGGTGCGCGTCGGTCGTGAAGTCGAGGTCCGGGGAGGTCCGGCCGAGGAACGCGTCGCGCACCGGGCCGCCGACGAGGGCCAGCCGGTGCCCGGCCGACGCGAAGAGCTCCCCGAGCTCGGTGAGCAGGGGGGTCAGGGCGGCGAGGCTGGGAGCGGGCACGACGTCCTAGCCTGCCAGACGTCGCGCCCCGCCCGCCGTCGCCGTCCGACCGGCCCGGGACGACGCGGCGAGAGCATTTACAGTGAACCGCATGCCCCGGCCGTCGCGACCTTCTCCGCGCAGGAGCGTCCCGACCGTCGAGGAGACCTCCGCGGGCGGTCTCGTCGTCGACCGCGCGGCCCTGCGCCCGTGCGCCGCCGTCATCGCCCGGCTCAACCGGGCCGGGCGCCTCGAGTGGTGCCTGCCGAAGGGGCACCTCGAGCACGGCGAGACCGCCGAGATGGCCGCCGTCCGCGAGATCGAGGAGGAGACCGGCATCCGCGGCCGCATCGTCGCCTCCCTCGGCACGATCGACTACTGGTTCTCCGTCGACGGCCGGCGGATCCACAAGATGGTCCACCACTACCTGCTCGACGCGGTCGGCGGTGACCTGACGATCGAGAACGACCCGGACCACGAGGCGATCGACGTGGCCTGGGTCCCGCTCGACGAGCTCGGGGAGCTGCTCGCCTTCCCCAACGAGCGGCGGATCGCGCGAGAGGCCACCGCGCGCGTCGCCGGCTCCGCGTGACCCGCGCCCGGCACGCCGCGACGCTGCTCGTCGCGCTGCTGCTCGCGCTCGTCCTCGTCCCCCTCGCGCCGGCCGGCCTGCCCGGCGGGCCCTCGGCGGCCCGGGCGGAGGACGACGCCCTGCCGGTCACCGTGACCGTGGCGTCCGTGAGCGCCGACGAGGTGACGCCGACCGGTGCCTACGTCGTCACCGGGACCCTGCGCAACACCGGCACGCGCCGGCTCGTCGGCGTCGCGGTCGCCCTCCGGGTCGCGCCGACGGCGCTCGCCGACCGCACCCAGGTGCAGCAGTGGCCGGCCGAGCCGTCGACCGGGTACGCCGGCCGGACGCTGCCCTCGACGCGGGTCAGCCTGACCGGGCCCGTCGAGCCCGGCGCGAGCGTGCCCTTCCGGCTCACCGCCGCCGGCGCCGACCTCGCCGCCCTGCTCGGGTCCACGCCCGGCCCGCGGGGCGCCTCGGTCGCCGTGACCGCGGAGGGCAGCGGCGGCACGTACCGGGCGGGGCTGGCCCGCACCTTCCTCCTGTGGCGACCCGCCGGCAGCGCGGCACCGGCGCCCGTGGAGGTGTCCGTCGTCGTCCCCCTCCAGGCCGCCGACGGGCACGCCGACCTCACCGCGCCGGACGACACCCTCGCCGGCGAGCTCGCCCCCGGCGGCCGCCTCGACCGGCTCGTCGCCGGCTCGGCCGGCCGGGCCGTGACATGGGTGCTCGACCCCGCCCTCCTCGAGGCGGCGCAGACCGTCCCGGCGGCCGCTGCGACGACCCCGCCCGCCGGCACCGCGACGGCGGACCCGTCCGGCACGCCGACGGGCCCGGCGAGCGGTGAGCCGTCCGACGGCCCGGGCGCCGGCGAGGAGCCCGTCACGTGGGCCCGCCGCGTCGTGGACGAGGCGGCCCGGCACCAGGTGCTCGCCCTCGGCTGGGGCGACCCCGACGTCGCCGCGCTCGCCCACGCCGGGTCCACCGGTCTGCTCGACCGGGCGGGCGACCGCGCGGCCGGTGCGCTCGAGGGCGCCGGCGTGGCCGACGCGGCCCCGGCGGCCTGGCCGGCCGGTGGCTCGCTCGACGCGGCGACGGCCTCGGCGCTCACGGCGACGGGGACGGCGCTCGTGCTCGGCGAGGACCGCGCCCTGCGCACGGCCGCCGGGCCGGGGGTGCCGGCCGTCGGCGCGGTCGCCATCACGACCGCCGCGGGCCGGCTCGCCGGGGTGCCGGTCGACACCTCGGCCTCGGGCCGCTTCGCCGGGCTGGCCGCCCGCGACGGCGTCCGCCGGGACACCGGCGAGCTCGTCGCGCTGCGGGCCGAGCTCGCGGCCGCCTCGGCGGAGGCCGGCCGGGTCGGCGCCGG
>JBQGCR010000601.1:0-2895 GCA_052038585.1 Kineosporiaceae bacterium | reverse complement strand
TCGCCCCTCGCCGTCTCGGCGTGCCTGCAGGGCGGCCTGCGCGAGGGGACCTGCAACGAGGACCACGTGTGCCAGCCGGCGGAGAGCTACTCGCAGTGTCCGCTCGACTGCCGGCGCAGCGACCAGTACCCGCAGGTGCTGATGGACGCCCTCGCGGCGCTCGGCGACCCGGAGATCGCCAGAACCCTCGACCAGCTCAAGGCCAAGCTCGTCATCGACGGCCGGCCGGGGCTCCTCGGCATGGCCCCGGGCGAGAAGGGTGAGCTCGTCGAGGCGGCCGGCAACGGCGTCTGCGAGCTGCGCGAGAACTGGCGCGCGACGGCCGACTGCGCGGTCACCTGCGGCGACGGCGCGGCCGACGAGCGCGACGGCGACGGCTGCCTCGCCGACCTGTGGTACCCCGGCGGCGCGCCGGCCCCGGCCGAGGCCCCGGCCGGGCGCAGCGAGCAGCGCTGCGGCGACGGCTTCTGCGACCAGCCCGGCCCCGGCTTCCCGGTCGGCTGCGGCGCCAGCGTCGTCGAGGAGGCGCGCCCGGAGGTCGGCCACTGCGCGCTCGACTGCACGCCGATGGGTGAGGACGACGGGGTCGATGTATTCGCGACCGACACCTGCGACGGCGACAAGATCTGCGACCGCCACGAGAACCCCTACAACTGCCTCGCCGACTGCGCGCAGGACGTCCCGGGGCTGGCGACGATCTACATCGGCGACGGCCGCTGCCAGGCCGGCGAGCACGCGCTCAGCGACCGCGACTGCGCCGACGCGGCGACCCCCGACGTGTGCGCGGAGATCTGCGAGCAGGACCCGCGCGCCTGCTCGTGCGGCGACGGCCGCGTCGACCCCGGCGAGGACTGCGACGACGGCACCCCCGACGACACCGACGCCTGCCTCGTCGACTGCACCCCCGCCCGCTGCGGTGACGGCTTCGTGTGGGCCGGCGAGGAGACCTGCGACGACGGCAACGACGTCGAGGGCGACGAGTGCAACACCAACTGCGAGCCGCCGGTGCCGATGTTCTGCGGCAACGGCGTGGCCGAGGGCCTCGAGGGCTGCGACGAGGGCCTCGACAACGCCGACGACGCGGCCTGCAAGTCGGACTGCACGCCGAACACCTGCGGCGACGGGGCGGTGCTCGCCGGCGAGGAGGGCTGCGACGAGGGTCCGGCCAACGCCGACGACGCGGCCTGCAAGTCGGACTGCGAGCCGAACACCTGCGGCGACGGGGCGGTGCTCTCCGGCGAGGAGGGCTGCGACGACGGCAACGCGGCCGACGACGACGAGTGCCCGAGCGGGCCGCTCGGCCAGTGCGCGGGCCCGGCGACGTGCGGCGACGGCATCGTGCTGATGGGCGTCGAGCTGTGTGACGACGGCAACACGATCGACGACGACGGCTGCAGCAACGACTGCCACCCGGCGCGGGCGGTGTTCCTGACGTCGACGGTGGCGAAGGGGCAGCTCGGAGGGATCCCCGGGGCGGACATGCGCTGCCAGACGGCCGCCGACGCGGCGCCGTCGCTGGCGGGCCGCAGCTTCCGCGCGTGGCTGAGCGGCGAGGACCCGATGTCGGCGCCGGTCCACCGCATCCGCGACCCGGACTTCAACGGCTGGTACCGCCTCCCCGACGGGACCCCGGTCGCCCGCGGCTTCGACGAGCTCGTCACCGCCGACCCCGGCTACCTCGACGAGGCGATCACCCAGACCGAGGCCGGCCTCGCCGTCGAGGGCAACGTCTGGACCAACACCGACGCCGACGGCACCCAGGCCAGCCTCGACGAGAACTGCAACGATTGGACCTCGGGCAGCGCGCTGCAGTTCGGACGCACCGGCTTCGCGGTGCCCGGCGTGCTCGACGCGGCGTGGACCGACAGCGAGACGCTGAAGTGCAGCTTCGACCTCGGGCTGTACTGCTTCGAAGTCGCGCCGCCGTGAGCGGGCGGCTCAGCGGTAGTCGGTGAGGTGGCGGCGGGCGCCGGGCTTGCCGCGGGCCTCCTCCTCGGCCTGGCAGCCGGCGCACAGCGTCGCCTGCGGGACCAGCAGGAGGCGGCGCTCGGCGATCGGCTCGTCGCAGCTCTCGCATATGCCGAAGTCGTCGGGGTCGCGGGCCATCCGGACCAGGGCGTCGTCGATCGCCTGGAGCGAGGCCGCCCGCGCCCGGTTGCGGTTCGAGGCGATGACCTGGGTCATCTCGGTCAGGGGGGCCTCGTCCTCGTCCGGCTTGGTGGTCGGGTCGCGTTGCACCGGGTCGATGGGGACATCACCGCCCGAGATCAACTCGGCCCGCCGCTCGAGCAGACGGACGCGCAGCTTGGCGAGGTCCTGCGGTCGCATGGGCCGACGAGTGTACACCCGCGGGCCGCGCGGGGTGGACGGTCGGCGATCGCGTGGGACAATGGATCTCGCATGGAACTGCTGGTGCTCCTCGCGCTGCTGCCGCTGCTGCTCGTCGCCCCGCTCGCCGAGGCGTGGGAGCGCCGCTGCGAGCGCCGGCGCGCCCGCGCGGCGGAGCGGGCCGGGGTCGCGCTGTGGCGCCGACTGTCCCGACCCGGGACGCGGCGCTGAGGCGTCGCCGGGTCGACGGCGCGGTGCGTCGGGCGGGTGCGGACTCTGTCGAGGCGCCGTGGTGCACGCGGAGGTGGGGAGTCTGGAAGATGTGTCCGCCGGTGCGGCGTCCACGGACGCGGTGCATCGGGGCGCGGCTCAGCGGAGCGGGCCCGGCCGGAGCCGGCGCACCGGCAACCACACGCCGAGCTCGAGGCCGGTCGCCAGCTCGACGCCGCCGAGGCCGAACACCGGGACCGGACCGCCGGGGGCGTCGCGCGAGAGCCTCGCCGCGGCGCCGCCGGGCAGGACGCTGACCGCGAGCTCGAGCCACGCCGCCAGCCGCAGCGCCGGGCC
>JBQGCR010000600.1:0-1662 GCA_052038585.1 Kineosporiaceae bacterium | reverse complement strand
CCTGGGCGGCGGCCCGGCGGCACCCGACCGCGGGCGCCCGGCCGCGCCGCGCACCTGGGACGGCCCGGCCGTGGAGTGCCCGGCCCTGCAGGGCCTCGTCCGGGCCGCGGCCCTGACCGGCGCCCGCGTCGAGCTCGGCGGCGGCGACGTCGTCACCGACGGGACGGCCGCGCTCCTGCGCTGGTGAGCGCCGCGCCGCCGTCCGCGCTCCGCGAGGGTCAGCCCTCGGCGCGGGCGGCGGCGCGCTCGCGCTGGGCGGCGCGCTTGTCCTCGAACCGGGCGGCCTTGGTCTCCAGGGCGTCCATGAAGGCGCCGAGGTTCTCCCGGGCCTTCTCCCCGCGCTCGTCGAGGCCCTCGAGGTCCCAGATCTTCCACGCCCGCATGACGGGGGCGAGCACGTCGTCCTTGTGGATCCGCAGGTCGTAGATCCCCGCGAGGGCGATCTTCAGGCTGCGGCGGGTGAAGCCCTCGATCGTCGAGCCCGGCATGGCGAAGTCCTTGACGACGTCCCAGATCGCCTCGAGCGCCTCGTTCGGCGCGACCTCGAGGGCCGCGTTGACGAGGTTGCGGTAGAAGATCATGTGCAGGTTCTCGTCGACCGAGATCCGCTGGAGGAGCTGGTCGCAGAACGGGTCCTCGGTGAACTTGCCGGTGTTGCGGTGGCTGATCCGCGTCGCGAGCTCCTGGAACGACACGTACGCGACCGTGTGGAGCATGTCGAGCTCGTACGCGCTCTGGAAGCCCTGCGTCATGTGGACCATGCGCTCGTTCTCCAGCGCCACCGGGTCCACCGCGCGGGTCGTCAGCAGGTAGTCGCGGATCGCGATGCCGTGCCGGCCCTCCTCGGCGGTCCAGCGCCCGATCCACGTGCCCCACGCGCCGTCCGCGCCGAAGGACTGGTAGATCTCCCGGTGGTAGCTCGGCAGGTTGTCCTCGGTGAGGAGGTTGACGACGAGCGCCGTGCGCGCGGTGTCGCTCACCTTGGACTGGCTGACGTCCCACGGCTCGCCGCCGAGCGGACCGTCGAAGTTCGACCCCTCGGTCCACGGGATGTACTCGTGCGGCATCCAGTCCTTGGCCACGGCCAGGTGGCGGTCGAGCTCTTTGGCGACGGCGGGCTCGAGCTCGTGCAGCAGGTTCGTCTGGGACCAGGCCACGGGGTGCCTCCTCGACGGGTCGCGGGCGGTGGACGTCCGCGCGCCACGCTAGCCGCTGTCCGCCGTGATCCGAAGTGGACACGGGAGCGGGGGACCGGTGTCGGTGCTCACGCCCGGCGGTAGGCCGGCCGGGCGGGGCTGCGCCGCCCGGCCGGACGCTGCCCCGCCGACCCCAGGGGGCGCTGCGGGGCGCCGTCGTCGGTCGGGGCCGGGCCCTTCTGGCAGGCCGGGCAGTAGAAGGCGGTCCGGGCACGCGGCGCCTGCCCGAGCATCGCGACCCGCACGGTCGTGCCGCAGCGGCGGCACGGCCGTCCGGAGCGGGCGTGGACGTACTGCTCCTGGCCACGCCGGGCGTCGCCTGTCGTCACCTGGACCGCACGGTCCCGGTTGACGAGCAGGAGCCGGTGCACGAGGTCGGCGACCCGAGCCGTGTCCACCTCGCGGGCCGGCGTCCACGGCGTGACGCCGAGGACGAAGAGGGCCTCGGACATGAAGAAGGTGCCGA